>NZ_JAPYOK010000016.1:0-3911 GCF_028283155.1 Candidatus Poriferisodalis multihospitum
GGGCGGGGGTCGGCTAGGCGGCCTAGGGGCGACTGCGCTCGCAAGCCGCCGTCGACGACGATGGCTTCGCCGGTTATGAATGACGATTCGTCGCTGGCCAGCCAGGCGGCGACGCTCGCGATTTCTTCGGGATGGCCGAGGCGGCGCAGTGCGTGGGCCGCCAGGTTGCGTTCGAGTGCCACAGGGTCCTGCATCATCCGTTGCACGGGCGGCGTTTGGATGGTGCCGGGGCAGATGGCGTTGACGCGTACGCCGTCGGGGGCGTGATCGGTGGACAGTGCCCGTGTCAGGTTGATGACAGCTGCTTTGGAGGCGGCGTACACCACCGAACCGCCGTCGCCGTGCAAGCCGCTGATCGACGCCGTGTTGATGATCGAACCGCCGCCGCGAGCCTCCATGGCTGGCACTGCGTACTTGGCGCCTAGGTACACCGACCGGACATTGACGTTCATCACGAGGTCCCAGTCACGAGGCTCCAGCTCCACGGCGGTACCTGGGCGGATCGTGCCCGCATTGCTATAGAGCACGTCGAGGCCGCCCCAGCGGTCCACGGCCGCAGCCACCATTGCCTCGACGTCGTCGGGCTCCGCGACGTTGGCGCCGAATCCGTGTGCTTCGCCCCCGGCCTCCATGATCGACTCGGCCACACTCTCGGCTCGTTCACGGCGGATGTCGACCACCAGCACCGACGCACCCTCGGCGGCGAAGCGCTTCGCGCTGGCTTCGCCGATGCCCGACGCCCCTCCCGTCACGATCGCGATCTTGTTCTGGAGCAGCATGCAGTCGTCTCCCTCGTCAGATTCCGGCGATGCCGGCTTGCCTCACCGGCGCAGCGCATCGACACTACGACGCCGCCCCTGACTACGTTGTGCCGACCGGGCGGCTGCGCTCGGAATCAGGGCAATCAACTGCACCCGGAGGACTCGATGGCGAGCGAAGCGTTCTACAGGATCCGCGAGATCATCGCGTCGCAGGACATGCCTGCCGACATCGACGCCATGCGCAAGGGCATCGAGCTCACCGCGCGACCACTGCCGGCCGGCGTCACCGGCGAGATGGTGGACGCCAACGGCGTTCCGTGCGAGATGCAGACGCCCGACAAGACCACCGGCGACGCCATCGTGCAGTACGTGCACGGCGGCGGCTATGTCGCCGGATCCATCGGCTCGCACCGCAACCTCACCGGCAGCTTGGCCCTCAAGCTGGGCTGCCCAGTGCTTTCGGTCGACTACCGCCTGGCGCCCGAGCATCCCCACCCGGCGCCGGTGGAGGACTCGGTTGCGGTGTATCGCTGGCTGCTCGACAGAGGCCACTCCGCCGACAAGATCGCCATAGCGGGCGATTCCGCAGGCGGCGGGCTGACCATGTCAACGCTCATGAAGCTGCGCGACCTCGGGCTGCCGCTGCCGGCCGCAGCCGTACCCATCTCGCCGTGGGTGGACATGTCGGGCACTGGCGAGAGCGCCGTCACCCGCTCGGACCGCGACCCGATGGTGACTGCCGACGATCTCACCCGGATCGCCGGAGTCTTCCTCGGCCCCGACGGCGACGCCACCGATCCCTACGCGTCGCCGCTTGAAGGCGACCTCTCGGGCTTGCCGCCGCTGCTGATCCACTGCGGCGACGACGAGGTGCTGCTGAGCGACAGCGAACGCCTGGCACACAAGGCCCGCACCTCCGGTGTCGACGTGACGCTGGAGGTGTGGCCCGAGATGATCCACGTTTGGCACTCGATGGCGGGGCTCTTCCCCGAGGCCGACGACGGCGTGGCACGGGTGGCCGAATATCTCAGCGAGCGCCTCGCAGTCTGACGCCGCCCGCCAGCGCTGACGGGCCTGGCGGCGAAGGCGGGCTTACGACTTCGCCACGTCGTCGAGGAACCAGTCCACCAAGTCGAAGCAGTTGCGTCGGTTAGCCGCCTCGTTGCGCGCGATTTCGGAAAGGATCACCTCGCGGACGACTTCTACCGATGCCAGGTAGTCGTCGCTGGCTTCGCGTAGCCATTCGCTGGCCAGCTCGGTGCTGATCTCGGGATGGAACTGGGTGCCCACGCTGCGGCCCATCCGGAACAGCTGCGGGCAGATCTCGGTGCTGGCGAGCAGCTCAGCGCCGTCGGGCAGGTGGAAGCGATCGTGATGCCATTCCATCCACGGGCCAGCCGAAATCGGAAGTTCGATGCCGTCGGGTGCTGAGATGCGGTACCAGCCGATCTCAGTCTCGGGGGAGCGATCCACCGAGCCGCCCAGCGCTGCGGCCAGTGCCTGCCCGCCGAAGCAGATGCCCAGCACCGGCGTGCCGTTGTCATGCGAACGGCGGATGAGATCCAGCTCGGTACCGATCCACGGCTTGATCGCGTCCTCATACACCGAGAAGTACGAACCCGTCACCACGAGCACATCGAAGTGATCACTGGGCAGCGGATGGAAATCGGCCGGCCGCGAGGTATCGGGCACCATCACGTGGACGTGCAGCTCGACGCCCCGCTCAACCAGGCGATCACCGACGAAGCCCGGCCGCGACGTTTCCTCGTGTGTGACGACCAGCGCCCTCATGCAGCCAGCTCGACCACGTGTACGGGCAAGTGCTTGATGCCGGAGATGAAGTTGGATCGCAACCGCTCCACCGGGCCGTCCTGCTCGACGCGGACCACCCGCCGCAGCAGCTCTTCGAACACCACCTTGATCTCCATGCGGGCCAGCCACGCTCCCAGGCACAGGTGCGGGCCGTTGCGGCCGAAGGCCATGTGCTCGTTGTCCGGACGCGCTAGATCAAACCGGTACGGGTGCGGGAAGCGGTCCTCGTCGTGGTCGACGCTGATGTAGTACAGCACCACCTTGTCGCCTGCCCGCACCTTGGTGCCGCGGATCTCGGTGTCGCAGGTCGCCGTGCGGCGGAAATGCGTCGTGACCGAGCTGGCGCGCAGCACCTCTTCGACCGCGGCAGCGGTCAGGGTTTCGTCTCCCGCGAGCACCGCAGCGCGCCACGCGTCGAACAGGTGCGGGTGCGCCATCAGCACCCACAGCCCGTGGGTCATCGTGTAGCGCGTGGTGTCGTTGCCCGCGGCGATGATGAGAGTGAAGAAGTTCTTGAACTCCTGATCGGTCAGCGGTGCGCCGTCGGTGGTCGGCGCCAGGAGCTGGCTGATGACGTCGTCTGTCGGGTGCTCCCGGCGCTTGGCCGCCTGCTCCGCTGCGTAGTTGAAGATGTCGATCGTGACCGGGCTGCGGAACGGCATCAGCCGGAACTCGTCGGTGTCCACCAATCCCACGGGATAGTCGGTGAAGTCGGGATCGGTGTTGCCGAGCAGCGCATCACCCCACTCCACGAGCTGGTGGCCATCGGCATCGCTGGTTCCCAGCATGCGCCCCAGCATCCGCATGGGCAGCTCGGTGGCGACCTCAGTCACGAAGTCGAAGCGTTCGTCACGCAGCGCCCGGTCCAGCACCTCGCACGCCAGCGCGCGGATTGCAGCCTCGTACGTGCTCACCACGCGCGGCGTGAATCCCCGGCTCACCAGCCGCCGGTAGCGGGTGTGCTCGGGCGGGTCCTGCTCCATCATCGTCTTGCGGGCTTCGAGCTCGTCGGGTGCCATGTCCTCGAGGCGGATGCCCTTCGACGAGGTGAAGGTCTGCACGTCGCGGCTGATGCGGAAGGCGTCGTCGTACTTGGTGATCGCCCAATAGCCGCGGCCGTCGACCTCGTCGATCCACGCCACCGGTTCTTCCCGGCGCAGCCGGGCGAACGTGGCATGAGGCACGCCGTGGGTCCACACGTCGTGGTCGGAGATGTTGGCGTCGTCAGGTCCGAGATCGTCCAGGTAGGGCTCGGCCCAGGTGCTCACGGCGTCAGACTCCCACAGCGGGTGCCGAAACGTCGACGGTGACGTCCACCGAAGCGACGCCGTGCACGAA
>NZ_JAPYOK010000017.1:0-11342 GCF_028283155.1 Candidatus Poriferisodalis multihospitum
GGGCTGGGGCGCATGGGTGTCTCGGCGGTGACCGAGCGGGGGGCATCGCTGGACCGGTGGGCCTTCGTGGACGAACCCGGCAGCGCCGCAGCCGAAGTGCTG
This sequence comes from Candidatus Poriferisodalis multihospitum, assembly GCF_028283155.1. Classification (NCBI taxonomy): domain Bacteria; kingdom Bacillati; phylum Actinomycetota; class Acidimicrobiia; order Acidimicrobiales; family Candidatus Poriferisodalaceae; genus Candidatus Poriferisodalis; species Candidatus Poriferisodalis multihospitum. The sequence continues at coordinate 103 of NZ_JAPYOK010000017.1, forward strand.
AATGCCCTGATCGGCAATGTCGACGTGATCTTGCTGGCTGGGGGAGTGCGGCTGGCGGCTGCCCACAGTCGGCGCCTGCGCACTCGCCTGCGGGAGCGTGGAACCGTGGTGATCGAGGTCGGCGCATCGAACCCAGCCGGCGCTCGTGGCGTCGGCGCATCGAACCCAGCCGGCGCATTCAGTCCAGACGTGACCATGACGGTGGAACGTGCTGCGTGGACCGGTCTCGGGCACGGGCACGGCCGGCTGCGGGAACGCCGGGCCGAGGTGGTTGCTGCGGGCCGCGGTGCGGCGTCGCTGCCGCGACGAGCCGTCCTGTGGCTGCCCGATGCCAACGGGCACATCACCGCCGTCCGCGGTGCGATCGACACCGTTTCCTGGCCTGCTCAGGTCGTCTCCGCCCAGAACGGCATCTCGATAGCCGACGCCTCGGGAAGCGGTAACGATGCCGTCGTCCCCCTGCAGCGCCGTGCGGGGTAACCACGACAGCCGGGCCGGCTTGGCCAGCCAGGACGAACCTGCCGGTATCCCGCCACGGATGCTGGCAGCGGAGGTCGGGAACTGGTCTGCAGTCGCAGCAGGGTTCGACCCGGGCACACCAGCAGCGGTGGTCTCCGCCGGGCGCATCACCGCTGTCACGTCTGCGGCTGCTGCTGCGGGGATACGCCCAGGAATGCGCCGTCGCCAGGCTCAGACTGAATGTCCCGTCTTGGAGCTGGCCGAGCACGACCCCGATCTCGACGCGCGCTGTTTCGCCCCCGTGGTCGCTGCGCTGGAAGACCTGACGCCGAGAGTCGAAGTGCTGGCACCCGGTTGCTGCGTCGTCGCCACCCGAGGCCCGTCGCGCTACTACGGCGGAGACGAGGCGCTGGCGGAGCTGGCGCATCGCACCGTCACTGAAGTGCTGGCCACCGGCGCGTACGACCCAGCATCATCTGTCAGCGTCGGCATCGCCGACGGCTTGTTTGCCGCTGGCATGGCTGGGAGGGCGGCGTTGGCCCGAACCCCGTCAACGCCGGTGCTGGTGGTGCCCCCCGGCAGCAGCGCAGAGTTCTTGGGCGGGCTGCCATTGGGGACGCTGGCCGAGGAATGCTCCCTGCTGACGGGCTGCGCTGCCGATGGGACAACGGATGATCTGCTCAGCATGCTGTGGCAGCTGGGCCTGCGCACTCTGGGCGACCTTGCGGCACTGCCTGTGGGAGACCTCGTCGGCAGGTTCGGCACGCAAGGGGAGTGGATGCACGCACTGGCCAGCGGGCGCGACCCTCGCCTGAGCCAGCCTGCCGCCGCTCATCCTGATCTCAGCGTCGAAACCGAGATTGACCCGCCCGCGGATCGGCTCGACACGGTGGCCTTTGCCGCGAAATCTCTGGCAGATCAGCTTGACGCCCAGTTGGCCCGGGAGGGTCAGGCACTGGTGTGCGTGGAGGTCAGTGCCGAAACTGAGCACGGTGAGACCTGCAGCGGGCGGTGGCGCCACGGATTCCGCTTCAGCCCGCCCGATCTGGTCGACCGTGTGCGTTGGCAGCTCGACGGCTGGCGCAGCGCCAAGGGCAAGAACAGCCCCACCGGCGGTGTCTCGTTCATCCGGCTGCGGGCGGTCGAGACGCTTCCCGATGAAGGGCGGCAGCTCGGTTTCTGGGGCGGCCAGTCTGAGGCGGACGAGCGGGCCGAGCGAGCGCTGCAGCGAGTTCAGACCTTGGTCGGCTTTGACGGGGTCACCGTTGGCCGCCTGGGCTCCGGCCGCCGCTTTGCCGATCTCGAGCAGCGCCTCCCGTTCGGCACCGCCGGTCCTCTAGGGACCGGCGCATCAAGCACAGCTGGTCCTCTGGGGAGCACAGGCCAGCGCGCCCCCGGCCGTGTTGCGCCGGGCCGATGGGCGCAAGAACCGCATCACGGCATGGGCAGGGCCGTGGCCGTTGGACGAGCGCTGGTGGGATCCCGCAGAGCGTCGTCGCCAAGCCCGGCTCCATCTGGTGCTCGACGACGGCACCGCCCATCTCTGCGCTGTCGAGCGAGGTCGCTGGCAGCGCGAGGCCACCTACGACTGAGTCTCAGTTGCCATTGGTGGACCAGTGCCACGGCTCGCTCGGCAGGTTGAACAGGCCGTAGGTGGCGGCGTTCCTCTTCAGCCATTGGAACGCCGTCGAGTTGCGGCTGGTGACTGATCGGCCGTTGTAGACGAAATCGATCGCGAGGCCGCGCTCGTGCATGGAACGCCCGGGACGGGCCGTGGGCGGCCGGCACTGGTAGGAGGGCTTCTGGTAGATCGCCCACTGGCTGGTGCCGCAGTGCGCCCGCCGCAGCGCGATCTGCGAGGCGGCACTCCGGTAGCCGCTGCCGGTCAGCCTTCCAGGCAGATCAGGGTCGCGGGCAGCGTGGTCCAGCAGGGCCCGCACATTGCCTGCAATCGATTCGTGTACTTGGATCGGGCCCACCCAGGTAAGTTCGCTGCGGTCGAAGTCGTTGCTGATCGGCTGCCCCGCAATGCCTTCGCGGCGTCGTCTGGCTTCCTGCTCTGCCTGCCATGCGCGGCAGCGTTCCTCATCGCTGCGGCGTCTGAGCTCGGTGGAGATGCGCTGCTGCTGGGAAATGCTGCCAGCGATCTGGCTGGTTGTCTCGGCGACATCTGCGGCGGCTTCGGCATCCCATTCCTCCAGCGTCACTTGCTCGAAGAGCAGCTTGTCAAGCCGGTTCTCCAGCTCTTCGAGCAGGATCGCCTCTTGCTCCACTGCTTCGAGGAGATCATCGAGAGCCTGTGCGGACTCCTCACGGCGGATGTCGCGCAGTTCTTCGGCCCGCCGAAACTCACGCACAGCCAACTCAGCATCCACGCCGAGGGCACGCAGCTGATCGCCGGTCACGCTGAGATCGCCCAGCGCGGCGCCGATCAGCACCCGGATGCGGGCGGCGTCGTAGATGTCGCCGGTGCGCACCAAGCCGTAGGAACCTTCCACCGAGGCGTCGTGGCCGACGTAGGTCTGCACGATGAGTTCCACGACTCTTTCGCCTAGCTCGGCGTGTTGGGCGTCGAGCGACAGGACTCGCTGGATCCCGGCTTCGACAGAGGCTTCGGCCGCGGCGAGTTCGAGTTCGGCCTGGTCGAGATCGGCACGCTGACCGTTGACGAGCACTTTCAGCTGATCGAAGGCTTCGAGCACCTCGTGGACATCGGCGGTGGCGAGATCCACCTCGCCGACCTTGGCGACCAATGCCGCCTGGGCCTCCTCGCGGACGCGTTCTTCCTCTGCGCGTTCTGCTTCGAGTGCAGTCTGGTTCTGTTCTAACTCTCGTCGGCGCTCTCTCAGCTCGGCGCTGGCCACGCCGGTTTGTGTGGCGCTGGTGCGAGCCACTCGTGCACAGAGGCGAGCCATCTCTTCGTCGGATGCTTGCGTTTGCGCGCCCCCAGAGGCCATTGGCACAACGCTGACGACGAGAGCGAACGCGATCGCAGCAGCTCCACGGCGCGCCATGCTGCGGCGCCCAGTGGCGGGGCGTGCAGCGGTGCGGCCTGCCGTGGTGGGGCGCGATTGCCGCTGTGAACCTCGCACCGGGCGCGTCCTTGCTGAGGCCGGCCTCGGGCCGGCGCCGTTGTCAGCCTGCGGTCACTTGTAGCCGCCGCGAGCGACGACCGGGACCTTCGGCCCAAGGTACCGATGGGCGGTCGGTTGTGGGTGTCGCCCCAGAGATTCTCAGCCGGCTCTCAGCTTGATGGCGTCGGGCGACCCGGCTACTCGTCGATCACCCGGTTCTGGAGGACTCCGATGCCGGGAACCTCGAAGGAGATCTCGTCGCCCGCAACCAGCCAGCGCGGCGGGTCGTGCGACCCGCCAGTGCCCTCGGGCGAACCGGTGGCGATGACATCGCCGGGCTCGAGCGGCATCACTCTTGACATGTAGGAGATGATCTCGGCGACCGAGAAGATCATCTCGCTGGCGCTGGCCCTCTGGCGCTCCTCGCCGTTCACCCGGCAGATCACCTCCAGCGCAGCCGGGTCGGCGATCTCGTCGGCCGTCGTGATCCACGGGCCCATCGACCCGGAGCGGAAGAAGTTCTTGCCGGCGGCCACGCTGTGGCGCTGCCAGTCGTGCCCGGAGGCTTGTTGAAATAGACCGGCTGCGCCGGGGCCTGCACCTTGCCGCCCAGCGGGTATTTCTTGCGATAGTTCGCGCCGGCGCACAGCATGCGAGTGCCGACGTCGGCAGGAACAGCGAACGCGATGTCGTCCCACCCATGGTCGGCCGCAGCCCCTGCGAACGCGGCCGGATCGGCCAAGGCGGCAGCGATTGCCTGGCCGATGGTCGTGATCGGGGCGCCGTCTACCTCGACGCCGTCAAGTCGCGCCACTCCATCGGAGGCCGCCATGCCGATGTGAGTGGAGCCCTCGCCGGCAAGGGTGTAACGCAGCAGTCTCACGGCGCGTCACCGTACCGGGCCGGCCGCCGTCCGCCCGATTCGGTCGCGGGTGCCCGCGGTGCGCGGGACGATCAGTCGGTTGCCGTCCGGCGCAGCGGCTCGCCGCCGGCCGCGCGGATCGTGGTTTCGAAGCTGTCGAGGTCAGTGCCAGTCACGTGGCCCGTCCAAGGTTCGCCGACGCCCCGGTTGTCGAGGGGCGGATCGACGGAGACCTCCACTCGTGGGCTGCTCGGGCGAAGCACCAGGGTGGCATCGGTGCCGGCGCCCCATCGGGCAACGATGACCGCCCTGCGGAATCCGATGTCGGCCAGCACGAGACCGTCGCTGGTGGCCGCCAGCAGCCGCTGCACGTTGAACAGCAGCTGATGCGCGACGACGGCGGCCACGATCAGCAGCCAGCCGATGCCCCAGGCGATTGCCAAGGCCGCACCGAAGGCGAATGCGGCCACCCGGACGATCATGATGCGCCGGTGCGCTCGCGCCGTTTCGGCGTCGGTGACCACCACGGCACTGCGCACGCCTGCGTGAACCTCGCCGAGCAGCTCGACGGCCCGGGCAAGCGCCCGCTCCGACGGTGTCACGGCGACTCTCGGGGCAGCAGATCGCCGAGCGGGATCAGCCCGCCGGCATCGGTGATGTGCTGGGCGACGGCCAGCAGCAGGTGCTCGCCACCGTGCGCAGCGTGCAGCTGCACGCCCAGCGGCAGCCCGGCAGGGTCGAACGCAACGGGCAGCGCGATGGCTGGCTGCCCGCTGACGTTGGCCTGGTTCACGAACGTTGCCAGCTCAGCGATCCGCCGGGCGCCGTCAGCCGGGTCAGCCAGGCAGCCGAGCGGCGGCGTGACATCGGCGAGCACTGGGGTGAGCAGCAGGTCGTAACCGCTGGTATCCGGGGTGCTCGGCTGGCCGGCGGCATTCATCTTCCAGAACGACATGACACGCCTGCGCCAGCCAGCAAGCTCGGCGAGCGACTCCACGTAGGCGGAGGCCGGCAGCGAGCGACCCAGCTCGGCGGACCACCAGTTGGCAGGCTCGATGTCGTCGGCCGTCATCGGACGCCCCAGCCGTTCTGCCCAGCCGGCCAGCTCGGCTGACATGGCGACGGTGCGCACCACGATCGTGTGGTCGGCTAGGTCGGGGCTGTACCAGCCGTCCGGTGCAGCATCAGGCTCGATGCGGTGGCCGAGTTCGGCCAGCAGGCTCGCAGCGAGCTCGACGGCGTGCCGCGCTGGCGCTGTCGCTCGGCCGGGTCCTCCTGTCGACATCGCGATGCGCAAGGGCGGCAGCGGCGCGCTCAGGGCGTCGGCAAATGACTCGCCGGGCCGCAGCGGGGGAGCGACATAGGGATCGCCCGGTGCCGGGTGGCTGATGATGTCGAGGCATCGTGCCGCATCGCGCACACTGCGCGTGAGCATCCCGTCCACAGCGAAGCCGCCGCGGTGCTCGCCGAGCCGCGGAGCGGTGGAGACCCGGCCTCGCGAGGGCTTCAGCCCCACCAATCCGCAGGCCGCTGCGGGAACCCGGATCGAGCCGCCGCCGTCGTTGCCGTGCGCAACCGGAACGATGCCTGCGGCCACCGCGGCCGCTGAGCCCCCGCTGGAGCCGCCGGGCGAGCGGGTCAGATCCCACGGGTTCGCCGTGGGGCCGTAGGCAACCGGCTCGGTCGTGATGGTGGTGCCGAACTCGGGGGTGTTCGTGCGACCGACTGAGACCATGCCGGCTGCGCGCAGCAACCGGTACAGGTGGCTGTCGAGACTTCCGCGCCAGCCCAGCTCGACCAGGAATCGCGCCCCGGCGTGGTGGAACTCGCCGGCTTGCTCACAGCCGAGGTCCTTGATGGCCATGGGAATGCCGTCGAACGTGATGTCGTGCGGGCTCGGCACTCCCTGCTGAGATGCCCGGGGGCTGCTCCGCCGGTTCTCCCAGCGCGCGGCGGCCTCGGCTGCCTCGGCCAGTGCCCGCTCGGGCCGGGGATGGATGATCGCATTCAGCGCCGGGTTCAGTCGCTCCATCCGTTCCAGGGCGGACTGCATCGCCTCGGCCGGATTCGTCTCGCCGGATGCAAATGCCTGCGCCAGTGCCGTCGCGTCGACCGGGCGCAGATCAGCCGAATGCAGCTCGGCTGGCATGCCGTCGCTCTCCGACGTCTCAGGCCCAGCAGACGGCGTCAACCGCTTCCAGCCCACACCGCTGGCGTGCGGGCGGCCCATGGGGCCGCCTGCTCGATCTGGCCCGCCAGCGACAGCAGCATCTCCTCGCTGGCATGGGAACCCACGAACTGCACGCCTACGGGCAGATCGTCGGCCGTCCAATGCAGGGGCACTGACATTGCCGGCTGGCCGGTCACGTTGAATTGCGGCGTGAACTGCAGCAGGTCATTCAGCCGCCCACGGCCGGTCTCGGGGTTTCGCAGCTCGCCGAGCCGGGGCGGCGGTTCGGCCATGATCGGCGACATGAGCACGTCGTAGTCAGCCCACCAGCCGGCCAGCCTCCTGGTCCACGCATGGCACCACTCCACGGCCGCGATGTACTGGGCGCCGCTTATCTCGCGGCCGATCTGCATCAGCGCCCAGGTGTCGCCCTCGGTGTCGGCCCGGCTCATCTGCCGGCCCAGGGCGGCTTCGTAGCCCGCCAGGGAAGTCACGTTGCACACCGCCACGATGGTGCGGAAGTGCTCGAAGAACTCTTCGTGGAACAGCTCGTTGGGCGCTGAGTAGTCGACGTGGTGGCCCAGGCTCTCGAGCAACTCGCCGGCGCCGTGGACCGCCTGGGCGCACTCGGGATCCACCGGCCCCCAGTCGGAGTGCGCGCAGAGGCCGACCCGCAGCGATGCCGGCTCGCGCCCAGCAGCGTCAGAGAATGTGCCTGACGGCGGCGGTGCCCAGTAGGGGTCGCCCGGCCAGGGCCGGCTGATGCCGTCGAGCACCCGGGCACTGTCGCGCACGCTGCGGCTCACCACACCGTCTACGCTGAAGCCGGCCCAGCCGTCTCCCGAGTCGGGTCCCAGCGACACCCGGCCCCGGTTCGGCTTCAGGCCGAACAGGCCGCAGTTCGCCGCCGGCACGCGGATGGAGCCGCCCCCGTCGTTGGCATGGGCGATGGGCACGATGCCCGCGGCCACTGCCGCGGCAGAGCCGCCGCTGGATCCGCCGGTCGAATGGCCGGTGTTCCAGGGATTGGCGGTCGGTCCGTATGCCAGCGGCTCGGTCGTGATGGTCAGGCCGAACTCGGGCGTGTTCGTGCGGCCGAAGTTCACCAAGCCCAGTTCGGCGAACATCGTGGCCAGATGAGCCGTGCTCGATGCGACGTGACCCGCCTCCTTGAGCGCAGCATTGCCTGCGTGGTACGGCTGGCCGTCGGTCGTGCACGTCAGGTCCTTCGTGAGGAAGGGCACGCCCGCCAGCGACGCGCGCGGCTCGCTCGTGCCGCGCGCCGCGTCGAGCCGTTCCGCTGTTTGGTGTGCGCTGTCGTCCAGCCGCCCGATGATGGCGTTGATCTGCGGGTTCATCCGGTCGGCTCGCGCGATGGCCTCGTCGAGCAGTTCGACGGCCGAGGCTTCGCCTGAAGCGAACAGCTCCGCAGTAGCCACGCCGTCGGGCAGTCCGCTGAGGGGAGTGCCGGCGGAGAGGTCGGATGAGGTGACCTGGTCCATGGGGGCAACGTACCCGCGCCCACGCCTGCCCGTCTTCCCGCTTCCGACGGCGGTGTAGGTTCGGCCTAGTTGCAAGAGGGGGCTTGGCATGACTGCTGACGCTGGCCAACACGAACTCGACAAGATGCGCGGGTGGACGTTCCTGTGGGCGCTGGCCATAGCCGGCGGCATGGCGCTGATGTTCGCTCTCACGCAATGGGGGCTGGTTGACGAGGTGCCCACCGGCGACATAGCGGCCATCGCGGTCGGCACCAACAACGGCATCGGCGTCGTCGCATTCGGCGGATGGAACGCCATCGGCATCCTCTCCATCGGCGGCGCGAACTCCGTGGGCATCGTCGCCATCGGCGGGCTGAACAGCATCGGGATCGTGTCGTTCGGCGGGATCAACTCCGTCGGCGTGCTCTCGTTCGGCGGACTCAACGCCTACGGCAGCACCACGGGCATCCGGTTCCTCGCATGGGTGCCCCGCCGGGTATCGACCGAGAGCCGGTAGCGCCTAATCTGACCGACAGGGTCGGCGGTATGGCCCCGTTTGGGCGATGGATGCCCTCAGCGGAGGGAGAAGCGATGTCTGCAAGCGCTGAAGCGAGCGGTGCCGGGGATTACCCGGCGAGGCTTGACGTCGACTATCCGGAGCAAGGCCTGAATCGGGCCACGACGTTGTTCCGGATACTCCTCGTGATACCGGTCGCGATCGTGGCAGGTCTGATCGGAGGCAGTTTCGCCAGCGCCGGCTTGCCGGACGGGTCGGATTGGCGGACGCTCATCTCGGGCGGGGCGCTGTTCTTGCCGGTGCTGCTGATGATCGTGTTCCGCCAGAAGTACCCGCGCTGGTGGTTCGACTGGAACCTCGAGGCGACAAGGTTCGTAGCGCGTGTCTATGCGTACATGGCGTTGATGCGCGATGAGTACCCGTCGACCGATGAGCATCAGGCCGTCCGGCTGGAACTCGACTATCCCGACGCAGCCCGCGACCTCAATCGCTGGCTGCCGCTGGTCAAGTGGTTCCTGGCGATCCCGCACTACATCGTGCTGGCGGTATTGAGCGTGGCCGAGGTGGTCTGCGTGGTGATCGCATGGTTCGCGATCCTGTTCACCGGCCGGTATCCCCGCGGTCTGTTCGACTTCGTGCTGGGTGTGAACCGCTGGTGGCTGCGGGTCGCGGCCTACATGTGGCTGCTCACCACCGACCGCTACCCACCGTTCTCGATGCGCTGAGCGAGATCGCCGCTGTTCAGGACTGCTGTTCGCCCCAGCAGTGCTCAAGGGCTGTCTCCGCAGTGATGGATTCGATGCCTGAGACGGGTTGGTCGGTCACCAGCGTCGTGCCGGTGTCCCGGAATGATCGACCGGGCGACGGCTCCGGCAGCGTCCCGGCCGTCACATAGTCCACCACCGCATCGACACCGAGGCGTGCCATGTCAAGCGGGAACTGCATGGCGGTTGCGCCGAAGGCGCCGGCCGCGACGCTGCGCACCCCCTCACAGCCGCCATCGATGGTGACGATCAGCACGTCTGCGGCCAGGCCGAGCGCGTCAAGCGCCTCGTGGGCACCTGCTGCGGCGGGTTCGTTGATGGCGTAGACCACATTCACCGACGGCTGTTCGGCCAGAAGCGCCGCCATCGCATCTCGGCCGCCGTCGGTTGTGCCCGCAGTGAGGCCGTGAGTGACAAGGCGGGGATCGTCTTCGTCATAGCGCTCGTGGGCATCATTCAGGTCGACACCGAAGCCCTGCAGGAAGCCTTGGTTTCGCAGCACGTCTACCGAGATCGGCGCTCGATAGCCGTCCAGGGTGACGATCCGGGCCTCGGTGTCGGCAGCCTCCATTCGGGCCTTGGCCCAGCGGCCGATCAGCTCGCCGGCTGCGAAGTTGTCGGTGGCAAAGGTGCCGTCCACGGTTTCAGGGTCCTCGAAGGGCGTGTCGAGCGAGATCACCAGCACGCCGCGCCCGCGGGCCCGCTCGATGACGGGGGCCAAGGCAGCCGGGTCTGAGGGTGTGATCAAGATGCCGTGCGCACCCAGCGCGACCAGTTCGTCCACGGCGGCGGCCTGCGTCTCCCAGTCGCCGTCGAATGCGCCGGCGAAGGTGTGCAACTCGACGCCGAGTTCAGCGGCTCTCTGGGCGGCACCGTCAGCCATCGCGACAAAGAACGGATTCTGGTCAGTCTTGGTGATCAAACCCACCGTCACGACGCCGCTGCCGCGCGAGACTGCGTCGCTGTCCGCAGCGACGGTTTCGCCGCCGCAGCCAGTCACGACCAGCCCGCACATCACTGCGAGCAGGCTTGCCACCCACGTCGCGAACGCTGGCCTCCGGGTCCGGCTGCCTGACACTGTCTTGCTCGCAGCGCTCATGGCAAGCCGGTCCGTGCCACGGAATGCTGGCTCATGGTTCTGCGATGTCGCTGGTCTCGCCGTTGAGCGGCCGACCGCTGATGTCGAGCGACGTCTCGATACGAGCCAGCCGGTCGCTGTGGTCCATGAGCACGGCGTTGATCTGGTCGAACTTCCGGTCCACCTTGGCGAAGCGGGCGTTCATTTCGCTGCGCAGGCTGCCGATCTCGTAGTTCATCTCGACGCGGAGGGTGCTGATCTCGTCGCGCACGTCGTCGATGGCGGAGACCATGAACAGGAACATGCCGCCGAGCAGCGCGGTGATGACGGTGCCGAAGACGGTGACGACCAGCGTCATGGAGCGCTGCTGGGTCAAACAGGGCTGGCCGACGGACGCAGCGGGAACTGGGGAGACCTGCACAGCCACACGGGATGGGTCAGCCGATGGAGGTTCGGCTGTCTCGGCGGCCTGTACCTCGCCGCTGTCGGTCACGGTGTCGATGGTAGCCATGGCTGCGTTGCCAGTTATGTGCAAGCTTCATGCGTCGAGGCAGGCGATCATAGGGCCGCAGCCATGGTTCGGGTCCGCGACGGGCGGGCTTGACGCCGGATACCACATCGCCAAAGCCCACAGCCACGCGATCACCAATATCGCGCTGAAGCTGAGCGTCAGCAGCAGGGTCAACGCGGCCTCGGCCGGCTTCGCGCGCTTGGCAGCCGTCACGTCAGCTTCGCTTGCGTTGGCGGTTCTGCCTGCTGACTCCCTCCGTGCCGGCCAGCGTTCCATTTCGGCGCCCACTCGCTCAGATGTAGTCGGCATCACCGGTCTCCCAGG
>NZ_JAPYOK010000018.1:0-5017 GCF_028283155.1 Candidatus Poriferisodalis multihospitum
GGAACGAACGCGTGGCCCGAGTCGATGCGCTCCGGGTTGCGACCGGTCAGCAGGGTGTAGGTCATTTCCGACGCCTGGGCGTAGATCATGCCGCCCACGAGTGACACGTCGACTCGCTGCCCTCGCCCGGTCGTTTGGCGATGCAGCAGCGCCGCAAGAATGCCGGTGACCATGTTCTGGCAGCCGACATGGTCAGCAATGACAGCCCCGTTCATGATCGGGGGACCGCCGTCGATCCGGCTGGCGAACATGAGCCCGCCCTCCGACTGGCCGGTCGAGTCAGCGCCCTCGCGGCCCGCCTTGTCGCCCACCGGCCCGAAGCTCGAACCGGTGGCGTACACGAGCCGAGGATTGATGGCTGACAGGTGTTCATAGGACAGGCCCCAGGCCTCCATCGTCCCGGGCACGAAATTGTGGATCAGGACATCGGCATCGGCGACGAACCGCTCAAGCGCGCTCTTGCCGCCCTGAGTGCGCAGATCAAGCGTGACCGACCGCTTTCCCCGGTTGCACGCCTCGTAGTACGGACTTCGCGGGTCATCGGGTGACACGGGGATGACCCGTCCCAGGTCGCCCATGCCGGGCAACTCGATCTTGATGACCGACGCCCCCATGTCGTGCAGCGTCGCTGCGGCTTGGGGGCCCTGCACCAAGATGGCCAAGTCGAGGACGGAGCATCCGTCAAGCACTCCCATCGCCGGATCGTAACCCCCACAGATTCCCGCAGGCCCGCTGTGTGTCAGGATGCAAAGCGCAAAGATCTTCCCGTCGGAGAGTGCCCCATGAGCGAGCCGATGCCAACCTCCAAGTCCAAAGAGCTCTACGAGCGGGCGCAGTCGGTCATTCCCAAGGGCGTGCACGGCCACTACGGCCCCGCCGTGATCGACGACGGCCCGGTCTTCTTCTCCTCCGCGGAAGGCGCACGGTTCACCGATGTGGACGGCAACTCCTACATCGACTGGATGTGCGCGTACGGCCCGAACATCTTGGGCTACAACCACCCGGCCGTGGAAGAGGCCGCCGAGAAGCAGGCAGCCGATGGCAGCACGGTCAGCCTGGCCGCGCCGATCATGGTGGAGCTGGCCGAAGAGCTCGTTGACATGGTGGACGGGGCCGACTGGGCGCTGTTCGGCAAGAACGGTGCCGACGCGACCGGGCTCGCGGCGATGGTTGCCCGAGCAGCCACCGGGCGGCGATACATCCTCAAGATCCAAGGCGGCTATCACGGCTCGGCGCCGTGGATGCAAGCGCCGGGCAACAAGGGCACGATCGCGGAGGATCAGGCGTTCGTGATCGAGGTGCCGTGGAACGACTCCGGTGCGGTACAGGCAGCCATCGATGCGCATCCGGGCGATATCGCCTGCTTCATCTCCTCGCCGTACCACCACCCCGTCTTCGCAGACAACGAACAACCGGCGCAGGGCTACTGGGCAGCAGTGGAGTCAGCTTGCCGGACAGCAGGAGTCGTGGTGATCCTCGACGATGTGCGGAGCGGATTCCGGATCGACTTGGCCGGCTCGCACGTTGCCTACGGCTTCACGCCCGATCTCATGTGCTTCGGCAAGGCGATCGCGAACGGGCATCCGCTGGCAGCGCTCACCGGCAGCGATGCGCTCAAGGAAGCCGCCGCCGAGACGTTCTTCACTGGGACCCAGTTCTTCAATGCTGCGCCGATGGCCGCCGGGCTTGCCACGCTGCGGGAGCTGCGTGCGGCTGATGCCGCCAATACCGCCACGGCGACGGGCACCCGCCTCGGCGAGGCGCTGACCGATGTGGCAGCAGCCCATGGGCACGAGCTTCGGGTGAGCGGTGTGCCCGCCATGCCGTACCTGCGCGTCGTCGGTCCCGGCGGCGGGAAGTTCCATGCCCGCTGGGTGGCTGAATGCATCCGCCGGGGCGCCTACCTGCTCAGCTACCACAACAACTTCGTGTGCACTGCCCACACCGACGACGACATCAAGCGCACCTGCGACATCGCTGACTCAGCGTTCGCTGCGCTGGCCTGAGGCTCACGGCCGGCCTCGCTCCCGCCCTGCATTGCCCGCGCCTCGACGCCCAAGGAGGCTCCGCCCATGAAGTTCGGCTTCACCGTGCCCAACAACTTCGGGGTGGACGACCCCGCCGATGTCGTCGCCTTGGCGGTCGAGGCCGAGCAGCTCGGCTTCGACTCGGTGTGGGTGAACCATCACGTGGTCAACGTCGGCTACGTGTGGGACCGCCTCGGCGAGCGGCCGTACCACGATGCGCTCGTGACGCTCACCTGGATGGCCGCCCACACCTCACGGGTGCGCCTCGGCACCAGCGTGCTCGTGATGCCGTACCTGCACCCGATGGTGCTGGCCAAGGAGCTCGCCACGCTGGACCGGCTGAGCGGTGGGCGGCTGGTGGTCGGACTGGGCGTGGGCAGCCTGCCCGAGGAGAACGCGCTGCTCGGCGCGGAATACGAGGACCGGGGTCGGCTCAGCAACGAGTTCATCGAGGTGCTCGACCTGCTGTGGACCCAGCCGAGCGCCAACTACGACGGGCACTACTACTCGTTCGAAGGCGCTGTGAGCTCGCCCAAGCCGCTGCAGCAGCCGCGGCCCCCGATCCTCATCGGCGGCAACCGCCCGCCGGCGCTGCGGCGCGTCGGCCGTCTGGGCGACGGCTGGCATCCGATGATGCTGTCGCCCGAGAGCGTCGCAAAGCGCCTGCCGGTGATCCGCGAGGCCGCAGAGGCGGCAGGCCGCCCAGGCATCCCTGCTGAGGTCTCCGTGCGCCGGACCGCCGACGAAGTGACTCCAGAGCTGGCTACTAGCTATGCAGCCGTCGGGGTAACGGAACTCGTGGTCTCCTGGAACACCGGCGACGTCGCCGAGATCAGCGAGGGCCTCACCGCCTTCGCCGCCGAACACGGCATCGGCGGCTGAAACGCCGGGCTGCTCGGTCTGGCTACTTCGAGCGGAACGAGGCCTCCATCTCGTCGATGTCGAAGCCGCCGTGCGCCACGCCGTCGGTGGCGTACTCGTAGAGCGCTGTCTTGAAGTAGAGGCTCAACGCGCTCACCACAACGCTCACGGCGAGTACGCCGATCACGCCGACAGCGATGCCGATGTACAGGCCGATCCCGGGCACCAATGTTGCGATCAGCACTGCGACGAGGATGATCGGCAGGGCGATCACGAAGCCCAACAAGCCGAACCCCGCCTGGGCGATGAGGTTCTCACCCCATGTGCGGCGGACCAGCGACATGGAGTGCTTGACGCTGGCGAACGATCTGAAATCGTCGATGATGATGGCGGGAACGACGAGGTAGGTGGCCACACCCCACGCTGCCTCGGCCAGAAAGGTCAGCATCTGGCCCAGCCAGCCCAGGCGCTCTCGCAGGAAGCGCAGCACCAGCCCCACGGTCATCGTGATGAGCGCCCAGCCGAGCAGGCTCGGGAGCCGTGACGCTGCCTTGCTCATTGCGCTGCGCACGGTGGGATCGCCGCCGGTCATGCGCTCGTGCGCACCTGCCACAAGTGCGCCTTCGAAGTACACCACCGTGGCCGTTGCAACGAAGGCGAACACGAGCCCGAGCACGACTGCGCTGCCCTCGACACTCTCGGCGCCCCCGCTTGCATCGAAGCTGCCGGTGACGAAGCCGACCACCGCGGCCGCAGCGACAATGGCCAAGATGGTCAGCATGCTGAGGACCGGCAGCCACAGCAGCTCGCGGTCCTGCTTCAGCAGCGACCACGAGTGCTTGGTCAGCCGCCACGTGTTGGCGAATCGGCCCATTGAAGTGCTCCCCGGGGAAGGTCGGCATCGCGCCGACAGGACGTACACAGCGCCCGCTGATCAGACTCCAGCGCCGCGTCGAACCTGAGCGTATCCAGCCTGCGCGACGCCAGGTCGTCAGTCATGCGAACGCGCAGCGGCAGGCAGTTCGGGTTCGGTGGCCTGCTCGACCGGTGCAGGCGAAGCACGCGATCCGGCAGGCGTGCGGATGACCATTGCCACCGAGAACAGCACGACGGCGCCGCCCAAGAACTGCATCGGCGTGACCGGCTCGCCGTGGATGAGCCAGGCCGTGCCGACGGCCACGATGTGCATGGCCAGCACGTACAGCGAGGATCGAGCCACCTCGATGTGACCGTGGCACCACGTCATCAGCACGTGGCCGAATACCCCGGTCACGAAGGCCACGATCACGATCCACAGCCAATCCAGCCCGTCGAACTCGAAGAACTGACTCGGTGTCACCAACAGCACAGTGGGCGGGACCGCGGCCACAAATGACCAGAAGTTGATGCCGGCCATCCACTCGATCGGGTCGACATCGGTGGACGCTCGGGCCATCCGGGTCAGAACGAAATAGACGGTGAATGTCAGCACCGACATGGCGGTGAGGAAGAGCCCGAACCCGCTGGCACGGAACTCGCCGCCGGCGCCCATGATCACACCGACGGCGCCGCCCACCCCGATCAGCGTGAAGACGATCTGGCGAACGCTCACCCGATCGCCGAAGATCGGACCCACCAGCGCCAGGAGCATGGCCGGCTGCAGGGCCATCATCACCGACATCACCGAGATCGTGACTTCCTGCACCGCTGCGAAAACGAAGACCATGTTGATGCCGAACGACAGGCCGGGCAGCGCCGTCTGGATGAACACCCCGCGTGACAGCCAGCGGCCTCGCAGCGCCAGCACCACGAGCAGGAACGGCGTGGACATGCCGAATCGGATGAAGGCGCTCACCATCGCCGGCGCGGTGAGCAGCTTGGAGATGGGCGGCCCGAGGCCCCACGAGATGACCACCAGGCCCATGACCAGCAGCGGCAGCGCACCGCCAGCGGTCCGCACCGATGTGGCACCCGTTGCGGAGCTCGCCGTCGAGCATTTGGCCGGTGCGCGCCCCACAACCTCCGCAGCGCCGTTGAGCGGCGCTTCGACACCGCCCGCCCGGTCGATGGCCGGGGCGACATGGAAGACGGCGCCCGACGGCACGGCCGGTCCGCTGTCGCTCGCCGCAGCCGGCTGGCCCGCACCCCTC
>NZ_JAPYOK010000019.1:0-14863 GCF_028283155.1 Candidatus Poriferisodalis multihospitum
CGCATGTGCAGGATCGGCGAGGCCCAGCGGATGACCTCCTCGACGGCGCTGGGGAGCAGTTCGCGGTCGGCCGCCAGCCGGTCCCACTGCTCGGGGTACTCCGCGAACGCCATAGTCCCGTGGGTGATCGCGGTGCGCGTCGTCTCATTGCCGCCGAACACCAGTACCTGGAAGAAGTTCCGGAACTCGGTGGCCGTCAGGCGGTCGCCGCCGACTTCGGCGTGCACCAGGTGGCTCACGACGTCGTCGGCGGGGTGTTCCAACCGCTCGTCGCCGAGCTTGGCCCCGTACTCGTACAGCCCCCAAGCTGCGGGGCTGCCGAAGGGGAGCAGGCGCAGCGGCGTCGTGTTGCCGTAGGCGTCAGGCGGCAGCGATTGCGTCTCGGTGGTGCCCTCGACCAGGTGGTTCGACAGCTCCACTATGTAGTCGGCGTCTTCGGGCGGCACGCCCAGGATCGCGATGATCACCCGGATCGGCAGCGGCGCCGCCACCAGTTCCACCCAGTCGCCGCCGCCCCGCTCGACCACCACATCGAGCAGCTTGTCGGCAATGGCACGCGTGCGCTCGGTGTACCGGCGCATCTGGCGGGGTGTGAACGCCTTGGACACCACCCGGCGCAGCCGCGTGTGCGCCGGTGGGTCGTGCTCGAGGATCGATCGGCGGGCCTCCAATGCGTCGGCCTCGAGGTCCCACAGGTTGACGTGCCCGATGGCCGACGAGAAGCGCTCAGGATGGCGCGATACCTCGCACACGTCGGCGTGGCGCGTCACCGCCCAGAAGCCCCCGTTCGCATGCGGCTCAGCCTCGTAGCGGTTCCAGTGCAGACCCGGCCGTGCGCGAAGCTTGCGGAAGTCGTCCCAGGGAATGCCGTTCCCGTAGCGGCTGGCGTCGACGATGTCGATGTCAGCGAGCCGCTCGCTCGGCGTCGATCCACCGGTCACGATGTCATTCCGGCCAATGAGGTTTCGGGAGGCACAGCCGAATGGTAAGTCTGTGCCCGCCCGCGAGCCGACCAGACACGTCCATCGCATGCGAACACGACAGAGGAATGAACTCATGAGCGAACTTGCCGACATCCAGAGCACCCTGCGGATGGCCGATGTGCACACCGTCGAGGTGGCCATCGTCGACACCTACGGACACCTGCGCGGCAAGCGCTTTCCCGTCGACCACTTCCTGCGCTCGGTGGCCGAGGGCGGCTGTCATCTGGCAGACGCCATCTACATCTTCGACCTGCACAACGACCTGGTCGACAGCCCGTACATCAACATGGGCAAGGGCTTCCTCGACACGCACCTGGTGCCCGACCTCGGCACCCTGCGGATCTTCGGCCATCGTCCCGGTTATGCGCTGGTGTTCGCCGACAGTCTCGAACCGCCGCACCGCCTCCACCCCATCGCACCCCGCACGGTGCTGGCCCGCCAGATTGCGCGCTGCCGGGCACTGGGCTACAGCCCGCTCGTGGCCACCGAGATGGAGTTCTATCTGTGCGAGGCCGACTGGTCGCACACGCAGAGCCACATCCAGTACTCGTCGCTCACCGACCGGTCAGACCTCGAATCGGTGCTGCTGGCGATGCGTCTAGCGATGATCGATGCCGGCATCCCCGTCGAATCGTCGAACCCCGAGTACGGACCGGGCCAGATCGAGATCAACGTGCAGTACTCCGATGCCATGACCACGGCCGACAACACGGCGCTCTACAAGAGCATCGTGAAGGAGATCGCCGAGGAGACCGGACTGAAGGCCACGTTCATGCCCAAGCCATGGACCGAGCCGTCGGGCAGCGGTATGCATGTGCACACGAGTCTCGTGTCGGTGGGCGACCGCGCTCCAGCGGGCGGCGAACAGCCGCACGAGGCAGCCAGCCACAACGCGTTCGCCAGCTCCGAGGACAGCCCCAACGAGGTGATGTCGCAGTGGCTCGGCGGCCAGCTCGACAACGCCGGTGCGCTGTCGTTGCTGGGCAGCCCCGTGCCCAACGGTTACAAGCGGGTGCGCCCCTACACGTTCGCCCCCACCCATGTGCACTGGGGGCTCGACAACCGGTCGGTGATGTGCCGCTGCACGGTGGGTGCGGGCAATGCGAACCGGGTGGAGTACCGGGCGCCGGGCGCCGACGCCAACCCATATTTGATGATCGCCGGCTTGCTGGCAGCAGGCGCCGACGGTCTCGAGCGCGGTGCCGACCCGGGCCCGATGAGCGTGGGCGATCAGTACGACGACCCCGGCGACGCGGTGCCGCTGCCCGCCAACGCCGCCGACGGCATAGCGGCCTTCGAGGGCAGCGCGCTGGCCGCAGCGTTGGGCGAGGAGTTCTCGACCAACTTCGTGCTGATGGCCAAGGCCGAACTCGACAAGTTCACCGAGGCCGGCTGCGACCCGATAGGCGACGAAGTGACCGACTGGGAGCGAGACCGCTACATCGAATTCACCTGAGGGCGAGGAAGTTGTCGACGAGATCGCTGCTCACAGCTTCGGTCAGTGCGGTGTCGGCACGCAGATGGTCCAAGGCGTCGGTCAGGTTGAGCGCCGACGTCACCTCGGTGTTCCATGCCTCCATGCCATCGTTGGTCTCCGGATCTGGGCAAGGCAGCTCGTCGGCCACGCCGAGGCGGGCTGCCTGCAGAACTGCGGCGATGGCCGTGTGTACGTTGCACGTGCCGTCGGCCAGGCGTGACTCGATGCGTGTGCGCTCCCCCCGCTCGGGCGGCACACGCGTGCCCACCACACGGTGGTCGTAGCCCCAGTTCGCTCGCCGGCCGCTGAAGGTGAAGGGCCGCAAGCGCCGGTAGGCGTTCACCGTGGGAGCACACAAGGGCGTGAGCCCCTGGTGATGGGCGCACAGCCCGGCCAAGCAGTTCTTGGCCAGCTCCGACAGTCCGTCGCCGGCACCGGGGTCGGCGAGCGCGTTGTTCCCGTCGGCATCGACCAGCGAGAAGTTCACGTGGACGCCGTTGCCTTCCAGGTCCGCATAGGGCTTGCCGAGGAACGTGAGCCTCCGCCCGTAGTCCATGGCGCACTCACGGGCCAGCACCTTGAACAGGAAAGCGTCGTCGGCAGCGCGCAGCGCATCGGCGTAGCGAAGCGTCAGCTCGAACTGGCCGGAGTCGAACTCGGCGTTGACCGACTCCAACACGATCTCGCTTCCGGCAGCTAGGTCCACGATGTCATCGATCAAGCCGATCGGGTCCACGAATCGCCCGGTGCCATACACATAGGACTCAGGCGTGTCCCACCGCTGCCAGCCGTGCTCTTCGGTGAGCTCCAGCACGTAGGCCTCGAACTCGATGCCCACCATCGGGCGGTAGCCCAAGGCCTCCCAGTCGGCGATGGCCTTGCGCAGGGCGTATCTGGCCGAATAGCGGAATGGCTCACCGTTCTGGGACAGGTCGCAGACAGCCACCTGGGTCCGATCGTCGTCCCAGCCGGGTCGCAGATCCGACTCGTCGAAGGTGGCGTGCATGTCGGGAAAGCCGTCGAGCACGCCCGAGCCCGGCGCTGCGACAAACGATCGGTCGTAGGCGAGGCTGAACACGGCGGCTGCATGGCCGGTGCCGTCTTGGGCGAAAGCGGCCGGCACGTACTTGCCTCGCGCCAGACCGAGATGGTCGGGCCACAGCATGCGGACGCGTTCATTGGCCATAGGTGTTCCTCATCGCTGTCTGGGCCGGGACGATCAGCAGAAGCTATACGAGCCTTTCTCAGCGGAGGGCTAGCATCGGTTCGTTCCACGGGAGGGGCCCATCATGAAACGACGCGTCTTGGCTTTGCTGGCCGCGGTTGCGCTGCTCGGCGCTGCCTGCGGCAGCGACGACGACACGACTGAGGCTGAGCCAGCGGCCACTGAGGCGCCGGCTGCAACCGAGGTACCCGCCGCCACCGAGGCACCGGCTGCCGTCACGATGTCCAGCATCGACATCGACCACATCCTGAGCGCCGATCTCGGCAACTGCGAAGAGACCCCGTCCGGCGACCCGATCCGCGTCGGCATGGCGATGGACTTCAGCGACGTGGTCGGATTCGTCGACATCCCCGGCTCGAAGCTGGTGCCCTACATCGCCGAGCTCGCGAACTGCCGCGGCGGTTTCAACGGTCGGCCAGTCGAGGTGCGGGTCGCTGAGGTCGGTGACGATGCTGAGCTTGCAGCTGCGGATCTGCTGGACTGGGGCGCGCACTTCCTGATCGGCCCGCCGTTCGCCGATTTCGCACTGCCGATCTTGCAGGCCACCGGCGGCGATGTTCCGCTGTTCGTGGCGGCGTCGACCGAGCCGGCGCTTGCAGATGCGTCGGTCAACTCGTACCTGGTCACCTTCGACGATCACCAGATGTCGGGTGCGGCCGCCCAGTGGGCGCTCGACCAGGGCATCACCCGGGCCATCGTGTTCACCGAGGGTGAGGGCATTCCCTACACCGGCGTCAACCCTGATGCATTCATGGCCGCATTCGAAGCCGGCGGCGGTGAGGTGGTGAGCGTGCAGACCTATGTCTGGTTCGTCGACACCGACTTCTCCTCGCAGGTGAACGAGATCGCCCAGATCTCCGAGAACAACGAGGTGGTCTTCTCGGCGGCATTGGGCTTCCAGGTCACCGCGCTGCGGGGCCAGCTCGAAGGCCAGGGTCTCGACAATCTCACCTACGTCGGCACCGACGCGCTGGACGCCACCGGCATCCAGGTGGAGGCCAACAACGAGGGCATCGCCCACACGCCGCACACCAGCATCACTGCGGGCGACCGCATCGACTCGATGCTCGCTGCGTTCGAGGCCGAAACGGGCGAGGCGCTCGAGAGCCGTGGCTTCATGGCGCTGTATGTCGACTCGATGTTCATCGGCATCCAGGGCATGCTCGACTGCGGCTGCGACGACACCGCCCAGATCGGCGAGGCCGTCCAGCAGCTCTCTGGATTCCAGGGGCTGTCGGGCGAGATCACCTACGAAGGCACCAACGGCATCCCGCCGAAGGCAGTGCCGATCAATCGCATCGTGAACGGCGAGGACGTGCTCGTCGACACCATCACGATCAAGTAAGCGCACGATCAAGTAGGTCCGTGCTCGAAGTCGAAGGCCTCACCGCCCGGTACGGCTCCATAGCCGCACTGCGCGGCGCGGCTCTCAGCGTCGGGTCCGGTGAGGTCGTGGGCCTCATCGGACCCAACGGCGCGGGCAAGACCACCCTGCTGTCATCCATCGCCGGGCTGCTGTCGCCGGCCGAGGGACGCGTGACCTTCGAGGGGGAGGACATCACCGGCCGCTCGCCGGAACAGCTGCTGCGCTCTGGCGTCGCGCTCGTGCCTGAGCACCGCCGCATCTTCGCCGACCTCACGGTGGAGGAGAACCTGCGAATCGGCGGCGTGACCGTGCCAGCCGCGAAGCGCGCCGAGCTGCTGGACGAGATGGCCGAGCGCTTCGTGGTGCTCAAGGAGAAGTGGGACGTCCCAGCCGGCTACCTGTCCGGCGGCGAGGCGCAGCAGCTCGCCATCGGGCGAGCGCTGATGTCGGCACCCCGGCTGCTGATGATGGACGAGCCCTCGCTGGGTCTCGCCCCGGTGCTCGTGGACCTGGTGTTCGAGCTGATCGGCACGCTGCGCGATCAGGGCCGTACGTTGCTCGTCGTGGAGCAGAACGCCGCCCGGATGCTCGAAGTGTCCGACCGTGCCTACGTGCTGCGCAGCGGCGAGGTGGTGGCGTCGGGCACGGGCCGAGAACTGAGCCAGCGCGACGACCTGTTCGACACCTTCGTCGGATCGGTCGTATCGCCCGGCGAGGGCACGCCCGCCGCAGGCGCTCCCGCGCCGAACGGCGCCGGAGGCGGAACGGCGTGACCGAGCTGGCACAGAACCTCATCGACGGCCTCGGCCGGGGCAGCGTCTATGCGCTGCTGGCGCTGGGCGTGGCGGTCGTCTTCGGCGTGATGCACCTGCTGAACTTCGCTCACGGCGAGCTCATCACCGTCGGCGGCTACGTCGCGCTGTGGACCCTCGGCGCAGGCTGGTCGTGGTACATCGTCACGCCGCTCATCGTGCTGAGCGCCGTGCTGACCTCGCTGGCGATCGAGCGGGTCGCTTTCTCGCGGGTGCGGGGCAGCTCCGACTTCACGCTGCTGCTGACGTCGTTCGGCGTGCACTTCGTGATCTCCGCGATCTTCCTGCTGTACGTGTCGGCCTCGGTCAAGCCGTTCGACCGGCCTTCGTGGGTCACCAACACTTACTCGGTCGGTCCGCTCAACATCGAGGTGTATGACACCGTCGTCATCGTCGTGACCGTGCTGACGCTGATCGGCACCACGCTGCTGTTGCAGCGGACCATGTTCGGGCTGTCCTTGCGGGCGGCAGCCGCAGATTTCGACACCGCCCGGCTGATGGGCGTGCGCTCCGACACCGTGATCCGCGGGGCCTTCGCCCTGTCGGGCTTGCTGGCGGGCATCGCCGGGGTCTTCTGGTTGATGCGAGCCGGCAGCATCAGCCCCAGCGCCGGCATCACGCCCATGCTCAAGGGCGTGCTGGCGGCGCTGATCGGCGGCCTCGGCAGTCTTCGGGGGGCGGTGATCGGCGGACTGGTGCTGGGGCTGGCGGAAGTGCTGCTGCGCTCACGCCTGCCCGACAGCATCGCCAGCCTCACCGAGGGCGTGGTGTTCCTGCTGATCGCCCTGCTGTTCATCTTCCGGCCGCAAGGCCTGGTCACGGTCAAGCACGCCGTGCGGGTGTGATCGAGCCGACCTGATGTTCCCGCGACCCGGACGTGACGTCGGCTTCCCCATAGCCGGATGCGCCCTGCTCTTCGCCGTCTTCCTGGCCGGCGGCCTCATCTACGAGAGCTTCCAGGGCCGAGCCGCCGAGCGCCTGGTGACGGTGATGCTGATCGACGCCATCATCGTGCTCGGCATCCAGATCTACGTCGGCAACACCGGTGTCCTGTCGTTCGGCCACATCGGATTCGGCGCAATCGCGGGCTACGCCTTCGCGGTCTTCGCCATCAGCCCCGAAGAGAAGCTCAAGCGGATCCCCGACGCGCCCTTCGGCTTGGACGATGTGCTGCTGAACCCGGCGCTGGCCGTTGGGGTTGCCATCGGGGTGACCGTGCTGGTCGCGCTCGTGGTGGGCATCGGGTTAGCGCGCTCGGGTGCGGAATCGGGGGCCGTCGCGGCCACCGTGATCACCCTGGCGCTGCTGTTCGTCACCCACGAGGTGGCGCGCAACTGGCCAGATCTGACCGGCGGCAACCGTGCAGGCCTCACCTTCAAGGTGGGAGCCGCGCTGGACAGCAGGCTTCCGATCTACCTGTGCCTGCTGGGAGCATTGATCGTGGCGCGGCTGTTCGCGCAGAGCCGCAGCGGCAAGCTCGCCGTTGCCGCTCGTGAAGACAATCTGGCCGCACGCGCCATGGGTGTGAACCCACTCGTGCAGCAGACAGCGGCGCTGCTCATCTCCGTCGTGGTGGTGAGCGTCGGGTCGTCGCTGCGGGTGTACGAGAACGGCTCGATCCTGCCCGACGACTTCTTCTTCAACTACACGCTGCTGACGCTGGCCATGCTGATCGTCGGCGGCCGCAACAGCGTTACCGGAGCGCTCGTCGGCGTTGCGGTGATGACGATCGGACGCGAGCTGGCCCGCCGCCTCGGGCAGGACGGCTTCGAGGTGTTCGGGCTCGGCCTCGATGCGGCGCCGCTCGACTGGATCTTCCGCGAGAACCTGCAGACGGTCTTTTTGGGCCTAGCGATGCTCGGCTTCATGATCTTCCGGTCCGACGGACTGCTGGGAGACTGGGAGCTGGACAGCTGGCTGTGGCGTCTGTGGCATCGCCGAAAGCCAGAGGAGCAACCCGAGCCGCTGGCGGAAGTCGCGCCCGTGGGATTGCACGCAGAGGTGCCCCATGAGGGGGCAGCACTGGATGTGGGTGACATCGTCGTCGACTTCGGCGGCTTCCGGGCGCTCGACGGTGCCGGACTCAGCGTGGCGCCCGATGAGGTCGTCGGGCTGATCGGCCCCAATGGCGCCGGCAAGACGACGCTGGTGAATGTGATCACCGGCATGGTGGAACCCGCTGCGGGCTGGTTCAGGCTTGGCGAGCGCGAGCTCACAGCAGCGCCGAGCCATGAGATAGCCCGTGCCGGACTGCTGCGCACCTTCCAGAACCTGCGGCTGTTCGACGCGTTGACCGTGCGCCAGAACGTGGAGCTGGCCGGCCGAGTGGCAGCCCGGCACCGGCCGGGACGTCACCCCCAGGTCGATGCGCTCATCGGCGAGGCCGGATTGTGGGACGTGCGGGACCGCCGCGCCCGCGAGCTGGACTACGGCAGTGCGCGACGACTGGAACTGGCCCGAGCTGCGGCCATGGCGCCGCATCTACGTGCTCGATCAGGGCCATGTGATCAGTGTCGGCACGCCCGACGAGGTGCAGGCCGACCCCGCCGTGCGGGCTGCGTATCTCGGAGCCGAGAGCGACACCCAGACCTGACGCTGAGTACTCTCGGGAGCACTATGAGCACCACAACGCTCGAACGGACGTCAGAGCCGCAGCGAATCTGGCATGAGGGCGACGCCGACATTCCCGCCGAGTTCCACGAGCTGCTGGTGCGGATGCTGAGCTACCACGTCGAGAACAGCGCGAACCCGCACTACACCGATCTGCTGACCAAGCTCTGGGACCGCTGCCTGCGGTTCGCGCCCGACGAGGCCACCAAAGGCCTGCTGGTCAAGCTCATGCAGCAGGAGGTGGAGCACGGCATCATCAACGCCCAGATCCTGGCTGGCCTCGGGGTCGACCATGTCGACCGCCCGATCGAGCAGTACGCGTTCCGGCACCCGATGGAGACCTTCTGCGACCTGTCGTACTTCCATGCGCTCATCGATCGGGTGGGCGTCTACATCGGCGAGACCTGGGACGGCGTGCCCTACAAGCCCCTGCTTGACATCGCCACGCGAGTGCACAAGGAAGAGCTGTTCCACTGCACGCTGGGGCTGCGGAACCTCCGCCTGATCTGCAAGACGCCCGAGGGACTTGCCGAGGCGAACGAGAAGATCCACTTCTGGTGGCCGGCGGCGCTCGACATGTTCGGCCGTTCCGATTCCGACTTCGGCGACGCGTACGTGCGGTGGGGTCTGCGGAAGAAGAACAACGCCGATCTCCGGCGGCAGTACATCGCCGACACGAGGCCGTTGCTCGACGAGCTCGGGATCGAGGTGCCGCCGAACCGGCTGAACCGCCGGTTCCTCTAGCAGGGTATGGATCCTGCAGCCGCGGGCGGACTCGCGGTCCGGGTGACGCGGCCGGCGCCGGAGGTGGCTTTCATCGAGACGTCGTCGTCGGCCCACTGGGAGTGCTTCTGGGTGGCTGAGGGGGAGCACACGCTTGTCATCGGTGCGTTCGACCGGGGCGACAAGTCGACCCCCGAGCCTCGCATCCACGTGATCAACAAGCCCTATGGCTGGGACATGCGACCCGAATCCGATCCGCCCTCAGCCGGTGACGACCAAGACCTGCTCGTGGCGGTCTGGCAGCTGCTGAGCTCCAACTGAGCGTGTCGAGCGGGATCTTGTTTAGCGAGGCAGCAGGGTGAACTTGGAGACGCTGGGCCAGGTGCTGGTCGAGACCGAGGTGGTGGTGGAACCCGAGTCGGTGGCACTGCTGGTCGATGCGCTGGGCACGCCTGACGCCGAGGAAGTGGCGCTGCGGCTGCCGTTCTTCGGGCCGACGGTGGGCGGCGGCGATTCGGTGGTCGGGCCCATCGATCTGAGCCTTGAGCGAGGTCTGGCCGGTGGTCAGTCGTTCGAATGGCACCGCTCGTTCCGCCTGGGCGAACGGGTCTCGGTGGTGGTGTCGGTGGAGGACATCATCGACAAGGGCACGCTGCATCTGGCGACGGTGCTGTCCGAATACCGAGGCGCCGACGGCGATCTGATCCAGCGGCAGCGGACGGTGTTCGTGGAGCGAAAGCCCCCTGGAGCACCCGCGCAGAATGCTGCCGCAGACCACGGCGCCGAGTCGGGGGAGCCTGCGTCGTGAGCGAGCTGGACTTAACACCCGCCACCGCTCCCGCCATGACGAGGGAAGCCATGCGCAGCTTCGTCGACGGCGTGAGCGACCCCAACCCGGTGCACACCGACCCCGAGTTCGCGGCCAAGGCCGGGCTGCCCGATGTGGTGGTGCAGGCCTCGCACACGACCGCGATAGCGCTCAACGCCCTCATCGCGCAGTTCGGTGCCGATGCGATCCTGAATCTCGACATCCGGCTGCGCGGACCGGTCTTTCCCGGCGACGAGGTGACGGTGTCACCGGTGAGTTTCGGAGAGCTGGACCGGGGCGTGGAATTGCGCAACCAGCGGGGCGATGTGGTCGCTACCGGCATCGTGGTGATGCGCGGCGACCCCGACGAATGACGCCAACCACAAGGGAGAGCCCATGAGCTACGAGCACCTTCTGTGCGAAGACAGCGACGGTGTCCGAGTCCTGACCCTGAACCGGCCGCAGAAATTCAACGCTTGGAACGCCGCAATGCGAGCCGAGATGCGCGACGCCGTCGAGGACACGGCGATGGCCACCGGCATCCGGGCGCTCGTCATCACCGGTGCCGGCCGGGCATTCTCGGCTGGCGAAGACGTCTCCGAGATGGGCGACCTGACCGAGATGGGCACCCGGGGCTTCCGTGCGGTCGCTCGTGGCATTCACTCGGTGTTCGATCTGATCGAGGCGCTCGAAGTGCCGGTCATTGCCGCGGTGAATGGCGTTGCAGCGGGCGGTGGCTTCGAGCTGGCGCTGTCGTGCGATTTCCGGGTGATTGCCGAGAACGCCCGCTTCGTGATGCCCGAGGCCAAGGTGGGGCTCATTCCCGGCTCGGGCGGTTGCTCACGGCTGGTGCACTACGTGGGGTTGGGGCGTGCCAAGGAACTCGTGATGCTGTCGCGCAACGTGGGGGCCGAGGACGCTAAGACCATGGGGCTCGCCACCGAAGTGGCACCAGAGGGCGGCGCCGTGGATGTGGCCATGGAACTCGCTGCAGAGATGTCGGCGTTCGCACCGCTCGCGCTGGGCATGGCCAAGACGGTGCTGAACACCTGCACCGATGTCGACCACGAAACCGGTCGGCGCCTCGAGCGTCTTGGCCAGAGCGTCCTCAAGACCACCGCCGACCACGCCGAGGGTGCCAGCGCCTTCCTCGAACGCCGCGTCCCCGACTGGCAAGCCCGCTGAGGCGGGTGCGAACCGATGGCAACGTTTGACGACGTGCGCAGGCTCGGGATGGAGCTGCCCGAGGCCGTCGAGTCGACCTCGTACGGGACCCCGGCGCTCAAGGTCCGCAAGAAGGGTTTCTGCCGGATGTGGGGCGAGCGCGAGCACCGCCGCGATCAGGTCTTCGACACCGAGGTGCTGGTGCTGTTCTGCGACCTCGAGATGAAGGCCGTGCTGCTCGAGAACCATCCCGATGCGCTGTTCACGGTGCCGCACTACGACGGCTACGGCAGCGTGCTCGTTCGGCTCGCCGACGTTGATCTTGACGATCTCGCGGAGTGGCTCGAGGAGAGCTACCGCACCAAGGCCCCCGACACGCTCCTCCGCCAGCTCGACGCCGGCTGAGCCGACGACTGCTTGGGCACGACCGCTAGTCGCCGGCGAGGCGGGCGGGGAAGCCGCCTTTGGAGATCGGGCCCCAGCTCTCGATATGGAGCCGGAGCAGCACCTTGTCTTGACGGGTCATGGCCTCGCGGTACTCGTCCCAGTCGGAATGCTCGCCGCTGATCACCCGGAAGTACTCGACGAGGCCATCCATCGCCTCGGGCAGGTCCAGCACCTCCCCGCGGCATTCGAGCTGGACCCACTCGCCGTTCCACGCGTCTGACATGACCACGACCCATGCCTGTGAATTGCGTCGCAGGTTGAGCGACTTGGCTCGGTCGGGGTAGCTGCTGACGAGCACCGCATCACCGGCCTCGTCGAGGCCCATGGTGACCAGCGATGCCTGAGGGCGACCGTCCCGCCGGAGCGTCAGCAGCACACCGTGATGTCGTTCCCGCACGAACTCCAGCAGCTCTGCGCGCTCCACAATGCGGTCGGTCGCGATCGACACCATCTGCTTCTCCCTGGCTCGGCTCAACAGCTCTGGCAGTCTCGCTGATGTTCTGCCGCTCGGCACGGTGGCGACCGGCGAATGTCAGCGTCGGTTCGCATGGCATGCGCGTACAGGGAAGAATCAGCCCCACGCCGGGCACTGAGCCGGCGCAGATGAGGGGTGAAGTTCGAGATGTTGCAGCACTACCGGGTATTGGATCTCTGCGAGGGCATCAGCCAATTCGGCGGCTACCTGCTCGCCAGCCTGGGCGCAGAGGTGATTGCCGTCGAGCCTCCCGGCGGGGTCGACAGCCGTCACGCCGGCCCGTTCGTCGACGACGAGCCGAATCCGGAGCGCTCGCTGGCCCACTGGGCCTATAACCAGGGCAAGCAGAGCGTCACGGCAGATCTGACCACCGACGAAGGCCGCCAGCGGCTGCTCGATCTGGTACGGGGCGCGGATGCGCTCATCGAGGATGCGCCGGTCGGTCACATGGCCTCGTTGGGCCTCGCGTACGACGAGCTCGCCGCCGTCAATCCCGCCATCGTCCATGCATCGGTGACTCCCTACGGCTCGACCGGCCCCCGCAGCACTTGGGCCGGTTCCGACCTCACAGCAGTGGCTGGCAGCGGCTTCCTGCATGCCAGCGGCGACAAAGACCGCGCCCCCGTCCGGGTCTCGGGCGTGCCGCAGAGCTTCCTGCAAGCCGCCGGTGACGCTGCTGCAGCGACGCTCATCGCGCTCCGCGAGGCCCAGCGCAGCGGCCTCGGCCAGCACGTCGACATCTCTGCGATGGAGTCCATGACCCACGGACAACCGCAGAACCTGTCGCCACGGGTCAACGCGAACCCCGTCGACCGTCTCGCCGGCGGCCTCAGCCTCGGCGGAGTCGATGTCCCGATGCTGTTCCCGTGCGCGGACGGCAACACGATCTGTGTGGCGCTGATGGGAGCCGCCTTCGCTCCATTCACCGAGAGGCTCGTGGCGTGGGAGGCAGAGGAAGGCTTTGCCGACGAGGAGATTCAGGCCGTCGACTGGGAGACCGTCGCAGCCGAGGTGCTCAGCGGCCAGCGCTCACCGGAGATCATCGCCAAGTCGTTCATGACCCACGCGCGCTTCATGGCCACCAAGACCACCGATGAGCTGTGGGCCGCAGCGTTCGAGCGCAACATCCTGATCACTCCGTCCGCGCTGGTCAGCGACCTGCTGACCAACCCGCACTTCGCCGATCGTGATTTCTGGCGTGAGGTCGAGCTCGACGGGGGGCGCAGCGCTCGTTTCTGCGGTCCTCTGGTGCACTTCAGCGCCGACGCTCCTGAGCGCACGCCGGTGGTGCCCACGCTCGGCGGCGACAACGACAGCGTCAACTTGGAGCGCCGACCTCATGCCGCAGCAACGGTCGCTGCGAACGACGGCCCCTCCTCGGACGGCAGCGAATTGCCGCTGGCCGGCCTCAAGGTGGTGGAGTTCTCGTGGGTCATCGCCACGCCGTCGGCAGTGCGCATCCTCGCCGACTACGGCGCCACCGTCGTCAAGGTCGAAACCGAGGGCCGGCCTGACACGATGCGGACGGTCAACCCGTTCGTCGACGAGGAAGCCCATCCTGACAACAGCGTCGGCTACGGCGTGTACAACGCGGGCAAGCGCAGCCTCAGCCTGGACCTCAGCAAGCCCGAATCGCGCCAAGTAGTCGAGGATCTGATCCGCTGGGCCGACATCACCACCGAATCCTGGGCGCCGGGCGCCGCGGCACGCATGGGCTTCGGTTACGACGACTTCTCGGCGATCAACCCGCAGATCATCATGCTGTCGAGCTCGCTGCTGGGCCAGAGCGGGCCGTACTCGAGCCTCGCCGGCTACGGGTTCATGGCCGCCGCCATCGCCGGCTTCTACGAGATCACTGGTTGGCCCGACCGCGGCCCCGCAGGCCCGTATGGTCCCTACACCGACTTCCTGGCACCGCGGGTGATCGTGGCTTCGCTCATGGCGGCGCTGGAGCGGCGCGACCGCACCGGGACCGGCTGCTACATCGACATCTCCCAGACTGAGGCAGCGCTGCACTACCTCGCGCCGGCCATTCTGGACGCCTCGATCAACGGCCGAGATCCGCAGCGGTGCGGCAACGAGGACCCCCACATGAGCCCCCACGGCGTGTACCCGAGCGCCGGCGATGACCAGTGGGTGGCGATCGCCTGCACCGACGACCGCTGGCCGGCACTGGCCGGAGCGGTGGGGCTGAACGGCAACGGCGCGGCCGGCTGGAATCAGCCAGCCCGGCGGGAGAGGTCCGGCGAGATCGACGACGCCATCTCGGCGTGGACCTCGGAACGTTCCAATGTTGAGGCCGCCAAAGCGCTGCAGGCGCACGGCATCGACGCCTACCCGGTCAACAACTCGCAGGGATGCTGCGACGACGAGCAACTCACCGCCAGGGAGCACCACATCAACGTGCCTCAGAGCCATCGCGGCACCATGTGGACCCAAAACTGCCGGACGCGCATGTCCCGGACACCGCCGGTGGTGCGGCGCGGTGGACCGTGCCTGGGCGAAGACAATTTCGAGGTGCTCACCGAGTTCCTGGGCTACGACGCCGACCGCATAGCCGATCTCGCCGCGGCCGAAGTGCTCGGCTGAGCGCGCTAGCCGGTTTCGGTTCCGGCGTCCGCCTCGTCTTCGGCGTCCGTCTCGTCCTCAACCTCCGAGTCCGACCCGTCCGCGTTCTTATCGTCGGAGTCCAGCGTCGGCGCGGCGGTGGTCGGGGGCGGCTAGTGCCGGGCACAGTCGCCCGCGACGATGTCGTTGATTCGATCGACCCGAG
>NZ_JAPYOK010000002.1:0-3260 GCF_028283155.1 Candidatus Poriferisodalis multihospitum
GTGATGACGAGGAACGCCTGTGCGACCAGATCGCGGCCTCGATACTCATGCCTCGTGACTGGACGAGGATGTTCGCCTCGAAGCCGCAGAATCTGAGCACTCTGCGGCTCATGAGCGAGCGCGCTCAAGTTTCGCTCAGCGCTGCTCTGGTCAGGAACCGTGAGACCAACCGCTGGCGCAAGTCGCTGCTTCGGTTCTCGCTTGACGAAGGTCGATGGCGATTTCAAGGGGCGTTCGGCGTGCCTGTCGAATGGCATCGCACAATCCGGTCAGCAGCGGCAACCCATGACGCCATCGACGCTGCGCCATTGCGCAGAGATTGGCACTGTGAATTGCCTCTTCGCGCCGACACGTATGAGTTGGCAGTGTCGGCACAGATCGATCGCCTGCGACGTACAGCGATCGCGTTGGCCGATCTAGACCGACCGTTGGCTCGGCTGCCCCAGCCGTCAGGAGCGAAGCCACGTTGACGAAGTCAGGCGCAGTGCACAGTCGAGTCAGCGCTCCCCCCGTGGACGCCGTCAGACCGCACGGCATCGACTCTCCAACCGAAGCTGGACTGGCTCAGCGCAGTATCTCCTCAGCGCAGCCGCTCTAGGACGGGTTCGAGATCATGGTCGGCAGACCACATCTTCTGGCGGAACGAGTGGGTCTTGCTAGACCGTTGGCACTTGGTTGCGATGGCGTCGATGAGCGCCCGCCGGATGTTGTAGTGACCGAATTCCTCCGCGAGGTCTTCGGCCCGGCGCCGACGATACGCCCGTGATTGAGCCCATGCGTGCGCAGCGGCGGCACGCACCGGCACCTGTTGTGCGGCGCAACTAGATGATCCAATGATGATCTCTTCGAGCCGCTGCCCGTTCGCCTTGCCCAGCCGGACTCGGGAGGCGGCCTCGCAGGCGTGCAGCTGAGCCGCTAAGCCGGCGTCTCCACGGTCAGCGGTCGCCTGCTCGACCAGCCAGTCTTGGTCGACCTCGTGGTGGGTCGGCCGGTTCTCAGATAGTTCGGCCATGTACCGCCCAACCTGTCTCGGCAGGTTCAACAGCACCGCCGGACAGTCGTGGATCTTCGGCAGAGCGCACGGGCTGCGTCGGTAGCGAAGGCTGCCCAAGCAGAACGACACGACCTTCCAGTTGGGTTGATCCTGACCCAGTTCTTCATCAAGAGCGACAACGAAGTGTCGCTCATCGCCAAAGAACGCTGGGTAGCCCTGCAGCGCCGAAACCGTTGGGTCCTGCACGGCTGACCACGCGCTGCCGTCAGCAACCGAGTGCTCTTCGTATTTCTCCGAATTCGGCTCCAGGCCGAGCGAGTCGAGGGCCGCGCAGTAAGCGTCATATGCGGAGGCGGTGGAGGCACCACTGCGGACGAAGATGAAGCTGTCGTCGGAGTAGCGCAGGTGGGCCAACCCGGCTTCGGCAAGGTCCCGATCCACGACACCAAGCACGAGACCAGCGATCAAGGCTGACGCCTCGGCACCGATCGGAAGCCCTCCGGGTGCACCTACTAGGACCAGTCCACGCAGCAGCTCCACAAGCGGGCCTATCCGTTTGGCATCGAGCCCCTGCGACACCAGCGCACGTTCGACGATCTCGGCACTGATGCTCGGATAGCAGCGCCGAATGTCGCACTTCACAAGCGTCGCGTACCGGCCTGAATCGATATGCGCCGAGGCGACATCCCGCAGGCACTGCCATGCATGATTGCTGGGTTCGATCTGCCAGCCCGGCGGACCACTTGCGAGCCGCGCTCCGAACGAATGGACATGGGCGCAGGACGCCGCCCCGACGAGAATCCGACCAGCTAGTAAGCGCAACTGCAGGTCGTCCAGCGGGTGCAGGTGGGCTAGTCGCCGCAGATCGTCCTTGCCAGGCTTTGGCAGCGGAAACCCGCACACAGCGCCCGGTACTCGACCCTCCGACGCTCGCCGGCAAAGCGCGTCGAAGGTCGCATCAGGTTGAGCTGCGAGGTCCTTCCACCCCAGCACATCGGGAATATCCCGCAGGCGGGAATACTCCTGGCCCGCCTGCACACTCGCCGTCACAGACTCACGCGACTGTCCGCTGTAGCTCAGCAATCCACTCGTCTCCATTACGTTTCCTTTCTTCGGGGCCACGTAAACCACATGGCCGTCATTTGATTCTGGCGCTCGATGGCCATCCGTCACCACCGACGGGAGCAGCGACAACAAAGGCAATTCGCCTTGGTGTCCTCTTCGTCAAGAGAGTCGTCAGCACGACGCCGGCCGCTGCTGTCAGGAACCGTCCGTGTCGAGCACGGCGGCCGGTGCGTCGGGTCGCAGTCCGAGCTTGTACTTCAGTTGCTCACCGGTGGCGTCGCGCGTGGAAGTCCTGGTGATGATGCTCTGACCCAAGACGCAGATGCCTTCCCATTCGGGGTTGTTCTTGCGCCAATCGACATCAGCTAGAGCGCCCAGCGCGTCAAGGCTGATGCCTTGCTCGCGGAGCGATGCCCCGACCTGGCCAAGCGCCCACAGCACGAGCGTGTACGACGACAGATACTCCTGGCGCGCATCAGCTGGGGTCTTCGTCCCGGCCGCAATCTCGGACCAAGGACTCACGACCTGTGTCAGTCGATTCCAGAAGTTGATGGCGTAGTCACGTGCATCGCTGACGACCGCTTCCTCGGCATTCTCAGAAATGTCACCCAACAGTTGGGTGTTGGCTCGTTGAAGGCCGGAGAGCGTGGCGAAGTTCTGGTTCCGCACCGAGAGCGATACACGCTCCTTGACGGTTCGTCCCCGGAACAGCGGAACAGCGTCGACGCAGTCCATCGTGATCTGATTGATGGGCAGACGATGGTCGTAGAGGATGTCCAGTGACTTGGAGGTCTTGTGGACGGTGCGGTTGAGGTCACTGAAGATCTGCTGGTTGCGCTGGGTGCCTCCGTCGGGCAGCAGGACTACCGAGATCGAGTCGGTCGCAAGCGTTGGGTCGTCGCGCAGGGCCTGAGCGATGCCAGCGATTCGATGTTGGCCATCGTTCACGATGTAGTCGGCATCGGGCGGCAAGTGGAGCACGCCGATGTCGCTGCCCGGCTCGACCGGCTCGAACTCGAACGAATTGACATCGACCGACACCGTGACAGCGGAGAAGATGTAGTCATCGTGGCTGAGGATGTAGTCGGCGATCTCGGGCACGCGCCGCTTCTTCAACTCCCGCTGAGTCCGATCCTCGGGGGGGAGGGCAGTCATGTCTTCGGGGTCGTAGACGAAGACCTTCACGACGATTCCGAATGGC
>NZ_JAPYOK010000020.1:0-3279 GCF_028283155.1 Candidatus Poriferisodalis multihospitum
ACTGATCCAGCGCTCATGGACGAGATGACCCAGACCGAGTTCATCGGCACCGAGGTAGTCGTCAGCGACGCCTTCGAGTTCGCACCGGCCTGAGCGCGGGCGCGGGCAGGTGTCCACACGGCGCCTGCCCGATGCTCACATGTTGTCCACAAGCCCCGCCTGCAGTTGGCGGCGAGCTGCGGGACTTGGCCGCCCCCTTGTGGACAGTGACGTCGATTGCGTACTCTCACGGGCGCAGGGTGCTTCGCCCCATGGTGCCTTGCATTGACCGCACAGGGGCTTGAGCCGTCATGTCCGCCGCCAACGGGGCCCGATCATCCAAGCGCTACCTCAATCGAGAGTTGTCTTGGCTGGACTTCAACCATCGCGTCCTGGCACTCGCGCGTGATCGAGAGTTGCCGCTTCTCGAGCGCATCAGGTTCGTGGCCATCCACGCGTCGAATCTCGACGAGTTCTTCCAGGTGCGGGTGCCCACCGTGCTCGATTCCATCGAAGCCGGGGTTCGCCAAGCCGGCGCGGACGGCCTGACCCCGCGAGAGCAGCTCAAGGGGATCCGGGCGGCCGCGGCCGTGCAGCTCGGTGATGCTTCGTCGCTGTTCGAAGACGAGCTGCGGCCGGCACTCGCTGCAGAAGGGATTTCTTTCGTCGGGGTCGACGATCTCGATGCCACGAGCCGCGCATGGATAGCCGAGCTCTTCAGCGAGCAGGTGTTCCCGGTACTGACCCCGCTCGCAGTGGATCCGGCTCACCCCTTTCCCTACATCTCGGACCTGTCGCTGAACCTCGCCGTGTTCGTCGAGCACTCGCGCAGCGGGCCGTCGTTCGCCCGGGTCAAGGTGCCGCCGATCCTGCCGCGCTTTCTGGCCCTGCCCGACGAGAACCGCTTCATCACGCTGGAATCGGTCATCGCCGGGCACCTGGGAGACCTGTTCCCGGGCGTGAA
The DNA here is from genome assembly GCF_028283155.1 of Candidatus Poriferisodalis multihospitum. NCBI lineage: Bacteria > Bacillati > Actinomycetota > Acidimicrobiia > Acidimicrobiales > Candidatus Poriferisodalaceae > Candidatus Poriferisodalis > Candidatus Poriferisodalis multihospitum. Next base: position 944 of record NZ_JAPYOK010000020.1, read on the forward strand.
GCTGCTGAGCCACAGCACGTTCAGGGTCACCCGCGACGCGGATCTCGACATCGACGACACCGAGACCGATGACCTGCTCAAGCACATGGAGCTCGAGTTGCGGCAGCGGCGCTTCGGCGGTGCCGTGCGACTCGAGGCTGCGCCCGACCTGGGCGACGACGCGCTGGACATGCTGACCCGAGAGCTGAAGCTGACCCACGACGACGTGTACACGTCTGCCGGACTGCTCGGCCTGTCAGATCTGTTCGAGCTGTACCGCATCGACCGCGACGATCTCAAGACACCGCCCCACAGCCCGAGGACGCCGCTGCCTCTGCGGGCAACCACCGAGGCCGGTGCACTGCTCGCCAGTGGTACCGGGGACCGGCGGGGAGCCGTAGAGGAGTCCGAGACCGGCGTCGACTTCTTCGATGTCCTCAAGCGCCAGGACGTCTTGGTGCACCTGCCCTACGAGTCGTTCACGACCAGTCTCGACGCGTTCATTCGCCAAGCCGCCGACGATCCAGACGTGCTCGCCATCAAACTGACCATGTACCGGACCTCGGAGCGGACTCGACTCGTCGATTCGCTCATCCGGGCTGCCGAGCGCGGCAAGCAGGTCGTGGTGGTCGTCGAGTTGAAGGCCCGCTTCGACGAGCACGCCAACATCGAGTGGGCACGCATCCTGGAGCGCGCGGGCGTGCATGTGGCCTACGGCGTCGTGGGTCTGAAGACCCACTGCAAGCTCGCGATGGTGGTGAGGCGTGAGCCCCGGGGAATCGCCCACTACTGCTTCGTCGGCACCGGCAACTTCAACGCCGACACGGCCCGCATCTACGAGGATTTCGGTCTGCTCACTGCCGACAGGGACTTTGCAGCCGACGTGGCCGCACTGTTCAACTCGCTCACCGGCTACAGCCGCAAGACCGACTACCGCAAGCTGGCCGTGGCACCGCACAGCCTCGGCCAGTCGTTGGTCAAGCACATTGCAGCCGAAGCCGCCGAGGCCGACGGCCACATCTTCATGAAGATGAATGCCATCGTCGACAGCGAGGTGATCGACGCCCTCTATGAGGCGTCACAGCAGGGGTGCCGCATCGACCTCGTCGTGCGAGGCATCTGCTGTCTGGTCCCCGGCATCGCCGGCATGAGCGAGAACATCTCGGTGCGCAGCATCGTGGGCCGCTTCCTGGAACACAGCCGGGTGTACCGGTTCGGCAATCGCGACCGGGGCTACACGATCCTGCTGGGCTCGGCCGACGCCATGCCGCGCAACCTGCGCTACCGCGTCGAGGCACTGGCGCCCGTGGAGGCGCCTGCGCTCATCAGCGAGCTTGTGGATCTCACCGACATGTACCTCGACGACGGCATTGCACGCTGGGAGCTCGGCAGCGACGGCGAGTGGACCAAGCACTGCGGCACCGATCTGCATCATTCGATGCTGACCCTGCACGCTGACCGCCGCGGCTGAGCACAGCTGCGGGAGCTGCGGAGGCGGCAGGGGACTCGGCGACGTTGCGACCTGCCGGATCGCTGGTCGCAGAGGGTCCTGCCGCCTCGACAGCGGGCGCACTACTGGCTCTGGAACCTGGCTGGTAGCATTTTCTGCGTGATTCGCGTCTCGACTCACACCGCACTGCTTTCCGCTACCGGACTGCTCCTTCTTACCTAGGCGAGGACCGCACAGGTCCTCGCCCAACCTCCTGCGCCTTCGGGCCAGGGGGTTTTTTCGTGGCCCGAACACGACCGATCCACCCGAAACTCACCGATCCGATTCCCCAGAACCCCCAAACGACCGCCCCAATCGCAGGAGATTCCCATGGCAGACGTCAAGCGCATCAGCGCCCAGCAGCCGAGCTCGATGCCGTACCGGCTCTATGACACCTACGCTTTTCCCGCGCATCTGCCGGACCGCACCTGGCCCGACAAGATCATCTCCGAGGCGCCGCTGTGGTGCTCGGTAGACCTGCGTGACGGCAACCAGGCCCTCATCGACCCGATGGACGTGCCGCGCAAGCGCCAGATGTTCGAAGTGCTCGTCGAGATGGGGTTCAAGGAGATCGAGGTGGGGTTCCCGTCTGCCTCGGCGCCCGACTTCGAGTTCTGCCGCATGCTCGTGGAGGAGGACCTGGTACCCGACGACGTCTGGATCCAGGTGCTCACGCAGAGCCGGCCCGAGCTGATCGAGCGGACCTATGAGTCCATCGCCGGGGCCAAGAAGGCGATCGTGCACCTGTACAACCCGACCTCGGAGCTGCAGCGCCGGGTGGTGTACCGGCTGGACAAAGAGGGCATCCGCGACATCGCCATCTCCGGCACCCGGCTCTGCAAAGAGCTGGCTCAGCGCCATGACGGCG
>NZ_JAPYOK010000021.1:0-7481 GCF_028283155.1 Candidatus Poriferisodalis multihospitum
CCGCCACGGCACGTCGCCCTCGATCGCGAAGTCGACCTTGAACGCCCCCGGGCCGTGGCGGAACCGCCGGTAGGCACGGGCAATTCGACGCGGCAACCGATCGCCCAGGATGTCGGCGGCGATCGACGGCGACACGTCGAGCAGCAGCAGGTCAGTGGGCGGCAGTTCGGCCACCGAGCGAACCCGAACCCCGGTCTCGACCCGCCCCCGGTGTGCCGTCAGGTCGGCAACGAGCGCATCCGCGATCGCTTGGGAACCACCCTCGGCGACGACCCAACCGTACTGGTGGCCTGCGGCCAGGATCATCAGCCCAACCGCGCTGGACATGGGATGGTCCAGGCGCCAGAACGCGTGCGCAGCGACGCCCGCCCACAATGCCCGCGCCTGCTCGCTGCGCCAGAAACGGTTCACCACCGTGGCGGGCGTCGCAGACACCGCCCCGAACCGGGCGGTCAGCAGCGGATGGTGTGGCACCCGTAGCAGCGGCTGCGTGATGTCCTCGAACAGCGCGTCGAGATCTTTGGTCAGCGCCCCGAAGAGTCGGCGCCAGCGAGCTCCGTCGCCGCCCAGCCCCACCGCGGTCTCGTCGATGGACTGGTACAGCACCCCGGCCGAGTCGTTGTCGAGCGGATGCGCGCAGTCAACCGCTGGCGCGCACCACCGCAGACCGAGCGCCTCGAGGTCGAGCCCACGCAGAAACGGCGACGCGGCGGCCACCGGGTGCACAGCGGAGCACTGGTCGTGCACCAGGCCCGGCACGATGGCCTCGGCGCTGCGCGTCCCTCCCCCGATGGTGTCGGCCGCCTCCAGCACCGTCACGTCCACGCCGGCCCTGGCCAAGTGGACCGCAGCGGCCAATCCATTCGGACCGCTGCCGACGACCGTCGCCGTCGTCACCGCGTTAGCCGGTGTCGACTGCGGGCATCACCACACCGTCGGCAGTCTGACGGGGGATCAGCCAGTTGCCGTCGTGATCGATGGACGGCACCTTGCGGGCATCGCCGGGATGCGGCACGCCCTGAGGCTCGTAGCCCTCCTTCCGCCACGTCACCGTGTGCGGAATCGGGCCGTCAGGCAGCCACGGCTGGGAGTTGTAGGCGTCGTCGTGGCGATACCAGCCCTAGGCCGGCCGCGACTCGGTGAACACCGCAATCACGTCGCCGGGCTCGTACTGGCACCGCTCCTGCCACGCCGCGATCAGCCGCTCGTCCAGGCAGTGCCCGTCGCCGAAATTCCACCCCGTCAGCACGTTGCTCAAGAACTCGCCCTCGCGCTGAATGCGCTTGTCGAGATCGTCGACGTGGCACATCAGGCCGGAGATGTGCATGCGGCCCATCGGGTGCATCATGCGGAACGCCACCGCCTTCTGAATGAAGATCTCCGAGATCTCAGGGCCGAACAGCGGCTCGAGCTGGTCAATCTGGTTGTCGGCGGACTTCACGATCTTGTCGTTGATCCGGTCTTCGATCTCTTTGTTGCGCAGCGAGAACGTCGCCGCCGCCCAGTTGCCGGCGTACTGCTTCATGCCCACCAGGAAGCTCACGTACTGCGGGCGGAAGGCTCCAAGCACGATGGGCGACAGCGCCGCAATCAGCACCACGACCAGCAGCACCGGCTCCATGTCCCACACCGCGTAGCCGTTTCCGGCGTGGAAGTTCGAAAACAAGAACGCTGAGCAGAATATGAAGAACACGTTCCACTCGAGCGGAACCGCCAGCGGGAACGTCGAGATGATAAAGGTGTGCAGCATCCAGATGGACACGATGGCAATCCACGTCGCCCATCCCCACGGCGAGAACAGCAGCACCAACGGCATGATGAGCTCGCAGGTGGTGCCGCCGATATGGGCCAGCAAGTGCGTCGTTCGAGCCGGCCGGATGTCGCGGGGATAGTCCTTGACTGTCGCTTTGCGGAATCGGTCCCACACCACCCACGGCGTGTTCTGCACCATGATCGACACCGTCGAAGAGAACCCGTGCTGCAGCTTCGAGAAGCCGGCGCCCATCCAGATGATGACGATGAAAACCTTGGCGGCAATGATCATGTCGACGAAGTTGCTGAACAGCGAGAAGCACAGCAGCGTGGGCACGTACTGCTCGGCCCGCGACGACAGGAAGATGATCTTGTCGCGCATGGCCATCAGCAGGATCAAGCCGCAGTAGATCAGCGTCGCCCACTGCGGCAAGATGCCGGTGCGGCCGTCGGGCAGCCCGTCCACCTGCTCGGGTGACAGCACCAGCAGCAGGATCAGGCTGGCCAGGATCAGCTTGTACAGCCCGGTGTCCCAGGGCGTGCGGCGATTGCCCTTGGTGAACGGCACATGGTTGGGGTACGGCGGCACTCGCAGAGTGTCGTTCTGCCACCAGTAGAGGATTCCCCCGATGGGCGGGTCGAAGTGAAAGGCCAGCGGGCCGCAGGTGGCCGCCAGTCCCGTGATCTCGAGCAGGATCGTCCAGATCATCAGCTTCTGGTAGAGGATCGGCTCGTCCCACCAGCCGCCGATGTCGTTGAATTCGAGTCCGGCAGTGAACGCTCCGGCCACGATCAGCCCGAACAGCGCGTACAGGAAGATCTTCCACGCATAGAACGTGCCGGTCTGCTTGGGCGTCCCGAAGCCATGCTCGACCCAGTGCAGCTGCAGCAGCTTCATCCGTTCGAAGAACGGAATCTTCGCAAACTCGTCGAGATCGACATCGGGCAGCTCAGCGGTGCGATACCCCATGGTGATTACCTCTTTCGGCGGACCATCGCCGCGTGTCGTCGTTGTCGTTCGCGTTCGAAATAGAAGTCGTCTTCTGCGGCGGTACGGGTGGAGGCAAGCTTGCCGGACAGCCGTGTCAGCTCACGCTCGCGCACCCGCAGACGCCTCCAAGCTTTCCTCTTGTTCTTGCGCCGCAAACGCTCGATGTGGTCTTCCTCGGTCTCAGACATGCCGGTCAGGTACGTCTCCTCGATTTCGTCGAGGCGGCTGAGGGCATCGGCAGCCGGCAGTTCCAGCAGGATCTGGCCGCGGGCCATCAGGTACATCCGATCAGACACTTGCAGCGCCTTGCGGGCATGCTGCTCGACGATCAAGGCGCCGGTGCCCGTGGTGTCGGCCACCTTGCGGACCGCTCCCAGCAGCCGATCGACGATGATCGGCGCCAGCCCGAGCGACAACTCGTCGGCCAGCAGAATCGACGGTTGGCGGCTGAGCGCCCGTGCCAGCGCAAGCATCTGCTGCTCGCCGCCCGAGAGCATGCCGCCGCGCACGCCCAGCCGAGGCTCGAGCTCGGGGAACAGTTCCAGCGCTGCTTCCACCGAACCGCCGCCCACTCGCAGATTGTCCCGAGCTGACAGCTTGGTGAACACCAAGCGCTCCTCAGTCACCAGCCCGATTCCCCCTCGCCGGATGCGCTGGTACATGGGCGTGAAGGTAGGCGTGTTGCCGAACATCACGATTCCGTCGACGGGCGTCAGCTCACCGGCGATGGTGAGCAGCGTGGTGGTCTTTCCGGCGCCATTCGGTCCGAGCAGGCAGACCACCTCGCCCTGGTGGACCTTCAGGTTCACTCCTTGGACGACCGCCCGGTTGAGGTACCCGCACTTGAGGCTTCGCGTTTGCAGCAGCGGCCTCATGCGCCACCCCCGGATGCCGGCTGTGGCTGCGGCGCGGCGGCCACAACACCATCGTCGGCCTCAGTTCCCAGATATGCGGCTACCACGGCTGGGTCGAGACGGATTTCCTCGGGGGTGCCGACGGCGATCTTGTTGCCGAAGTCCAGCACCACCACCTCGTCGCACACCTCGTTGACGAAGTTCATGTCGTGCTCGACCACCAGCACTGCCATGCCCCAGTCCTGGGCCAGGCGGCGTACCACCTCGGCCAGTTCCTCGCTCTCGGCGGTGCTCAGGCCGGCGGCCGGCTCATCAAGCAGCAGCACGCTCGGGTGCATCGCAACCGCCCGCGCAATCGCCAGCAGGCGGTGCTTGCCGTAGGACAGGTCCTTCACGTCGCGGTGCAGGTCGCCGTCGAGCTGGAACTCGATGATCGCCCGCACGACCTCGGGCGGGAACGGCGGGTTCGACGGCGCCACCAGATCGCGCACGTACGACCGCATGTCTTGAGGGTCGTCTTGCCGGCGCCGTTCGGGCCGATCAGCCCCGTGATGGTGCCCGGCGTGAGGTTGAAGCTGACATCGTTGACCGCTACGACTGCCCCGTAGCGCACGGTCATGTTCTCGATGCTCAGCACGCGAGCCGGAACCCTCGACTGCTCGCTCCCATCGGCATTCTGCTCGGAGACGTCTTCCAGCTCGATGAAGTACGAGCGGCCCCACTTGCGGGCTCGTTTCACCAGCCTGAAGATCTTCACCCACTCGGCGGCGACACCGTCCTTGTACCCGAGGACCATGAGCAAGATGGCGATGCCGCTGATGAGCTGGGTCCAGCGGCCCACCCCGTCCCACGTGGATTCGAGTACTTCCTGGCTGAAGGCAGCGGTCGCCATGGTGGCGCCCACGAACGCACCGAGCAGGTGACCGACGCCGCCCACGATGGCCAGGCCCACGAACAGAATCGAGGTGAGGTTGGTGAACGACGTATAGCTGACCGAGGTCAGCCGGAATGCCAGCACGATCCCGCCCAGCGCCGCTATTGCGGAGCTCAGCGAGAATGCGAACAGCTTCGCCTTGGGCACGTCGATGCCGAGCGCAGTAGCGGCCCGCTCGTTGGTTCGAATGGCGAGCAGGCGCCGCCCGCTGCGCCCACGACGCACGTTCGACACCACCCACACCGCCAGCAGCGCCATTGCCAGCACGAACATGCCGTAGCGCTCCGGGTAGCGAATCGAGCCGATGTCGAGGCCGAACAGCTCGGGGCTGCCGACCTGCGTGCCCTGCACGCCGCCGGTGTATTGACGGTTGCGGAACAGCATCAGCTCGATGGTGGTGCCGAGTCCCAACGTGACAATTGCCAGGTTGATGCCACGCGTTCGCGCTGCCGGCAAGGCGAAGATGAATCCCAGCGGCACGGCGGCGGCGACGCCGATCACCAGCGCCAGCAGGAACGGGATGTCGAACACCGCAACGAGGCGTCCTGACACGTACGCGCCGAACCCCGCGATGGTGTACTGCGCCAGCGAGAGCTGGCCCGCGTAGCCGGTCAGCAGCACAATCGACAGCAGCACGATCGAAACGCCCATCGTGACGGTGAGGGCGTCGATCCACTTGGCCTGCTTGGTGAGCATCAGGAACGCCACCGTGCCGATGCCGAAGATGGTCCAGTCCCACGACATGCGTCCGTTGCCGATCATCGGCAGCTCGCGCAAGAAGTAGTCACGACTCGGCAGCGACCGACCCTTGAACACCAGCACGGCCACAATCACCAGGAAGGGCAGCGACTGCCCCAGCCCTTGCTGGTCGACGTAGCGGCCCACAAGTGTCTGACCGATGCCCAGCGCCAGGCCAGTGGCGGTGGCGATGGGGAACGATCGGAAATCACCCACCAGCGCCGCGGCCAGTGCTGCGAGCACCAGCGATGTCATGGCCGTGACCTGCAACGTGATGATGGGCACCACCAAGATGCCCGCAACGGCAGCAATGGCCGAGCCCAGCGCCCAGTTCTGGATGGCGATCGCATTCGGCGACAAGCCGATGGCCGAAGCGGCTCGCTCGCTCTCGGACACCGCCTCGGTGGCGAGACCGAAATGACTCCGTCGATACATCGCCCACAGCACCACGGCGAACGCGCATGCCACTCCGAACAGGATCAGCCGGTCGACGGTGATCGCAACCTCGCCCCATAGCGTCACCCGGTTGGTGGGCAGCCAACTGGCCACCTGGCGAGCGTTGGAGCCGTACCGGATGACCACGCCGGCCTGGATCAAGATGAGCACGCCCAAGGTGGCGATGACGCGTATCAGCGTGCTGGCGCGACGCAGCGGCCGCATGATCACCCAGTGCGTCAGGGCGCCGAGCAGCGCGGACAGCGCGACGCCGGTCAGCGCCGCCAGCAGGAACGGCCAGCCGGCCCGGTGTTGCAGCTCCCACTGCAGGAAGACGCCCGCTATTGCGGTAGCGCCAAGGGAGAAGTTCAGTACGCCGGTGCCGCGGTACACCACGATCAGGCCTTGGGAGGCCAGCGCGTACAGGGCACCGACCCCGAAACCCAGCAGAGCGAAGCGAATGACCTCGTCCAATGGTTCCCCCGTGGCAGCGGCGCTAAGCCGGCTTGCGCCTGCGCCGGGATGGCGAGTGATCGCTCACTCGGGCCACCCCGGCGCGGGCGCCGGAATCGAGATGACGGTGCTCAGATGACGGTCAGCCGGCGTTGCCGGTGGCCAAGTCGCCGACGTCTTCGAACTCAGTGGTCAGCGGCACAACCTTGCCGTTCTCCAGCTTGCTGAACACGACACTGCGATTGAACAGGCGCTGGAAGCCCGGCAGGCCGTCGGTCCACTCCTGGGTGAAGTCCAGCACCGGCACCATGCCGCCGAGATCGAGGTGATCGGTGGCCGATGCGGCCTGGAAGAACGAGGAGGCGTTGATCTCGCCATCGATGGTCTCGGCGATCTGGGTGAAGGCCGCATACGCCGCCCACGTGCCCATGCCGCCCAGGCTGTTGTAGTCGTGCTCGGTGGTGTCCCAACCGCCTTCCTCGAGGGCCAGCCGGTATTCGTCCCACGGGGCAGTGGAGATGTCGGGGTACATGCCGCCGATGATGTCGCCGTCGGTCGACTCCTCGTTGCCGGCCGCGGAGATCTCGTTCAGGTTGCCCTGCGGGCCGTACTGGCGAGCATCGGTGCCCGACTGGGTCCACGCGGTGTTCCAGGTGATGTACGGCGTCTCGGAGACGATGCCGATCACGCAGTCGGCGTCGGTTGTCGCCTGGGCCACCTCTGAGGAGTAGTCCTGCGCGGTCGGCGGCAAGATGATGATGTCGCCGAAGCTCTGGCCGAGGGCTGCGATCGCGTTCTCCATCGGCGGCAGGAAGATCTGGGCGCCGTCGATGATCACCGCGTTGATCGCCTGGCACCCGTCGTCGATGGCTCGCTTGATGATGCCCACCGCATACATCGGCTGATTGCCGATGGGGAACGAGTGCGGGCTGGTCAGCTCAGACGGCGTGATCGGGCAGCACGGGCCGAACCAGGTGATGTCGGACTCGGCGATCACCGGCACGATGCTCTCGGCGAAGAACGTGAACGAGCCGATCACGGCCACCATGTTCTCCTCGACGGCTTCGCGGGCGCACGCCGCGGCCACTGCGGGGTCGAACATCTCGTCGCACACCGTGACCTCGAGCGGCCGGCCGGCGATGCCGCCCCGGGCATTGATGTAGTCGGCGTAGGCATTCGCGGTGTTCGCGATGTTGTGGTACGTCGGGCCCGCCGCGTTGAGGGTGGTAACCGTCATGACCTTGATGGGCTCACCGCTCGGTGCCGCTTCTGTTGTGGGAGCGGGTGCGGCCTCGGTGGTCGGGGCCGGCGCCGCTTCAGTAGC
>NZ_JAPYOK010000022.1:0-17567 GCF_028283155.1 Candidatus Poriferisodalis multihospitum
ACTGCTCGCGCCGCCGCCGCACCGAACCACCGCGCGGCCTCGTCGGGCGGCAATTCGGAAGCCACGGGGGTTTCGCAGAACCAGCGCACATGGCTGCCGTACAGCCCGTGCTGATCGATGGTCTGCCCCGCTCCCCAGCCCCGCAGCTCTAGCGGCCGGTCCGCGGTCAGCACCACCAGCGGTACGCCGGAGTAGTGCGCCTCGACCACCGCCGGCAGGTAGTTGGCCGCTGCAGTGCCTGACGTGCACACCAGCAGCACGGGCCTTCCCGAGCCCTTGGCCAGCCCGAGCGCGAAGTACCCGGCCGATCGCTCGTCGATCCGGATCCAGGTGCGCAGGCCGGCGGCGGCATCGACGGTGAGTGCCAGCGGCATCGAGCGCGAGCCCGGCGACACCACCGCATCGGTGACGCCCGCAGCCACCAACCTCTCGCAGAGTGACCGGCAGGCGAGGTAGGCAGCGTCGTCGTCGGAGATCTGCATGCTGCCGCTCAGTCGTCCTCGAGCGCATACAGGAGGGCCTCGAGCTTGATGTTGGTCTCGGTCAGCTCGGCATCGGGATCTGCGCCCTCCACGATGCCGCCGCCGGCGAACAGCCGAGTCTCGGCGGGACCGGTCAGCGCGCAGCGCAGCGCGACGCGGAACTCGCCGCGCCCGTCCAGCGTCGTCCAGCCCACCGGAGATGCGTACCAACCGCGTTCGAAGCCCTCGTGCTCTGAGATCCAGTCGCGGGCGACGCGCCGCGGGAGGCCGGCAACCGCTGCCGTCGGGTGCAGTGCGCTCGCGAGATCCAGCACCGTCGTGCCGGCGGGGACGCGCCCGCTGATGGGTGTGTGCAGGTGCATGATGCGCCGCAGTTCCATGACGCCAGTCGGCGAGGGGGCGTCGAGCGCCGCGCCGCATGTACGCAGCGTGTCACGCACGTCGGTGACCACCATGGCGTGCTCGGTCAGCTCCTTGGGATCGCGTTGCAACTCGGCCGCGAGTTCCCGGTCGCGTGCCGGATCGCCGACACGCGGCCCCGAGCCGGCCAGCGCGTCGGTCTGCAGCCGCAGCCCGTCGCAGTGCACCAGCTGTTCGGGCGTGGCACCGAAGAACGTCTGCGCCCCGCATCCGAATGCGAACGTGACGCAGGACGGGTAACGCGACCGCAGGCGGTTGAGCACCGCGATGGGCTCGAGCCCCGACGCGATGTGCAGCTCCCGCGCCGTCACGACCTTGTCCAGCCCGCCTTCGGCGATCCTGCCGAGGGCGCGCCGCACCAGCTCGGTGTAGCCGTCGTCGACTTGGTAGCCACCGCCGAGCACGGCCAGTGCTGCCGCATTCAGGTCGCTCGCGGGTCCCGCTTCGAGTTCAGGATCGGCCAGGCTGCCCGCAGCTGTGCCGGTGAGATCGTCGCCGGCGTCGCCTCGCACGGTTGTGTCGTCGCGGGCGCAGTCCGCGCCGGGCGCACCGGCAGCAGCGGCGAGGCCGCAGACGCCGCTGCCGTCAGCCGCGCCGCAGGTGGCACATGCCCCCCCGACTCCCGATCGTGACGCGGCCATCACCGGCCAGACGGGGGCACCGGGCACCGAGGTCAGCCAGGACTGGCCGCTCCGGCGCACGACGAGCACTTCGGGCACCGTCAGGCAGCCGGTGCCGAATGGCGCCCACACCGAGTCCGCCGCGGGCGCGTCGGGACGGAACGAGAACCCGCCCACGGCCAGCGGCCCGATCGGATGACCGCTGTCACCGCTCACGGTGACGTCCAGCAGGCTCAGCGTGTCGGCGACAGAGGCGAAGCGGTCGGTGCCGGCCTCGGCGGTGGCGTCGAAAGCGCTGCCGAGCGCACAGAACTCCAGGTCGCCGTCGGGACACGCCCAGTACACGCGCTGGTGCGCGTCGGAGGCGGCGAACACCGCCAGCGGGTCCAGCTCACCGGACAGCTCCCGGCATTCCAAGGTCAGGGCGGTTCGGGTACGCAACCCCGCTGAGGTGCGGCGGCCCGGATCCCCTGCGGACCGGGCGTCCGGCGAATCGGTTGCCATCGCATCGGAACGGGCCGGCTCATCGTCGATGTCGCCGGCCAGGATGCGCTCGGTGGCGTGCTCGACGAGCGACTCGCGGAAGTGCTGCGCCACCAGATCGGTGACCAGCGGGATCAGGCGAGCAGCCAGGTCGGCGCGCTGTGCAGTGGGCACGTCGGCGAAGCGGTCGGCGAACAGCCCGACCGCATCCGCGGCGACAGCTTCCATGTTCGATGCGTGCCGCAGCGCGAGGCCGATGAGATCGTCGAGCGGCATCTCGGCGGCGAGCAGCTCCGTGGCCGCGCGCAGCATCGTCAGCGCCCCGGCGCTGTAGAGCGTGCCGGCCATGGCACCCTCGCCGTCCGCCGCACCGCTGGCAGTGTCGGGCGCGTCATCGGCACCGCCTGCGGAGGTGCGCAACGGCCGCACGAGGCCGGTGTCGGTCGCGAGCCGCACCAGTTCTTCGTCGAGCCCGGACTGGCGCACCAGCTCCTCGAAGGTCAACGTGTCGCTTCGGCGTGCGCCCAGCGCTGACGTCAGTCTCTCCACCGACACGCTCCTAGGGTAAGCCCATCCACGGACCCTCTCACTAGGGTGGCTCGATGGCTCAACGGGCACGCCTGAGCGCAGACGACTGGGTGACTGCCGCACTGGAGGTGCTCGTCTCCGACGGCATCAGCGCCGTCAAGATCCTGCCGCTCGCCAAGCGGCTCGGCGTCACCCGGGGCAGCTTCTACTGGCACTTCGAGAACCACGAAGCCCTGCTCAATCGCCTGCTCGAGGTGTGGGAGGAGACCAACTCAGGTTCGATCATCCGGGCAGCGACGCTCGAGGGCAGCATCGTCGATCGGTACGTCGCATTGATGCGCTGCTGGCTGGGATTCGAGCGATTCGACCCGCGCCTCGAAGTGGCCGTGCGGAATTGGGGCCGCAGCAATCCCGAGTTGTGGCAGAAGCTGAGGGCCACCGATGAGCGGCGGGTAGATGCGTGCGTGGAGATGCTCGCGGCTGAGGTGAGCGACCCGGTCATGAGACTTCACCGTGCGCGCACCATCTACTTCCTGCAGATGGGCTGGTACGAGCTCGAGGTTGATGAGCCGATGGATGCCCGCATCGAAGCGCTCACGTACTACTTCGATATCTACGTGGGTCGTTCCCCGACCGCGGACGAGCGAGCGGCCATCTTGGCCGGGTTGCGCCTCTGACATTCAGTTATTGCGCGATGTGCATCTTGTTCATATTGACGTGATCCAGACAGGACCGTACGGTGCGGCTCAGTGAGCCCAGGCTTGAGAGTCAGAGTCCCTCAGCGGCAAAGCGACGATGACGCGTCGAGGCCGTAGACGCCGGGACGCGACCGCAGTCGCCGCGGCGGCGCCACAGCAGCAGGCACGCAACACCTTCCGGCCCGTCGAGCTCATCAGCGCCGACGAAGTCGAACGCATCCACGAGGCGTCGCTGCGGGTGCTGTCCGAGATCGGCATGAACTTCCTGCTGCCCGAAGCGGTGCAGATCCTGCTCGAAGCTGGGGCCAGCTCCGACGACGGCGTGCGGGTGCGGTTCGATCCCGAGATGGTCGTCGAGCAGGTGGCGCTCGCCCCGTCAACCTTCACCCTGCACGCCCGCGATCCGGCCAACAGCGTGGTCTTCGGCGACGACTGGGTCGTCTTCGGCATGGTCGGCAGCCCGCCGAACGTGTCCGACCTCGATCGAGGTCGGGTCAGCGGCAACTACGCCGACTTCTGCAACATGCTGCGCCTGCAGCAGGCGCTCGACGCCGCGGACGCCTGCACCGGCCACTCCGTCGAGCCGATCGATCTCGACGTGCGCACCCGTCACCTGGACGCGGTGTCGGCCATGTACACCCTGTCCACCAAGCCCGGGTTCTGCTACTCGCTGGGCCGCACCCGTGTCAGCGACGCCATCGAGATCGCCCGCATCGCCCGCGGCATCGACCATGAGACGCTGCTGCGCGAGCCGTCCATCCACACGGTCGTCAACGCCAACTCGCCGCTCGTGTACGACAAACCGATGCTGGAGGGCGCCATCGAGCTGGCCCGCCACGGCCAGCCGGTCGTGTACACGCCGTTCACCTTGGCGGGGGCGATGGCGCCGGTCACGATCGCCGGCGCACTCACCCTGCAGAACGCCGAAGCGCTCGCCGGCATCACGCTGGCGCAGCTCGTGAACCCCGGAGTGCCGGTCGTGTACGGCAGCTTCACTTCGAACGTCGACATGCGGTCGGGTGCTCCGGCATTCGGCACGCCCGAGTATGTGAAGGCAACGATCATCAGCGGCCAGTTGGCGCGCCGGTACGGCTTGCCGCTGCGGGCCTCGAACGCGAACGCCTCCAACGCTCCCGACGCCCAAGCCACCTACGAGTCGCAGATGTCGCTGTGGGCGTGCATCGTGGGCGGCATCAATTACGTGCTGCACGGTCTCGGCTGGATCGAGGGCGGGCTGTGCGCCTCCTATGAGAAGGTCATCATCGACGCCGAGATGATCCAGATGATCCGGGCGATGCTGCAGCCCACCCAGATCGATGACGCTTCGCTTGCCTTCGATGCCATTGCCGAGGTGGGGCCTGCCAACCACTTCTTCGGTGCGGCCCACACGCTGGAGCGCTACGACAGCGCCTTCTACGAGCCGACGCTGTCGGACTGGCGCAACTTCGAGACGTGGTACGAGGACGGCGCGCTCGACGCCACCCAGCGGGCGAACGGCATCTGGAAGCAGTTGCTCGCCGACTACGAAGAACCGCCGATGGACGACGCCATCCGCGCCGAGCTCACCGACTTCGTAGAACGCCGCCGCGCAGAAGGCGGCGTCGAGCCGCTCTAGTTGATCTGCTTCTCCATGCCCTCCCAGTAGGGCGCACGGAGCTTGAACTTCTGCAGCTTGCCAGTGGCGGTGCGGGCCAACTCCTCGCGGAACTCGACGCTGGTCGGGCACTTGAAGTGCGCCATACGGTCCCGGCAGAAATCGATGAGATCACGCTCGGACACGGCATCGCCGGCAGCGTCGACGACCACCAGGGCCTTGATGGTCTCGCCCCACTTCTCGTCGGGCACGCCGATCACGGCCACTTCGGTCACCGCGGGATGGCTGAACAGCACGTCCTCCACCTCGATGGACGACACGTTCTCGCCGCCCGAGATGATCACGTCCTTCTTGCGGTCCGAGATGGTCACGTGGTGCTCATCGTCCATCGAGCCGCCGTCGCCGGTGTGGAACCAGCCGTCCACGATGGCCTCCGCAGTCGCCTCGGGCTGCTCCCAGTAGCCCTCGAGCACGACGTTCGCCCGGGCCAGGATCTCGCCCTGGTTGTCCACGTCGATCTTCACGCCGATTGCCGGCGCACCGGCCCGGCTCAGCTTGCGGGCCTTCTCGTCGGGCTCGAAGTCGTCCCATTCGGGCCGGCAGCGGTTCATGGTCAGCAGCGGCGCCGTCTCGGTCAGGCCGTAGATCTGGATGAACTCCCAGCCCAGCTCGGTCTCCATGCGGGCGATGGTGCGCGTGGGGGGCGGGGCGCCCGCCACCACCATCCGCACCTGCCCGCTGCCGGGAATGGGTCCTTCCCACTCGGCCGCTGCGTCCAGCACAGCGGCCACCACCGCAGGTGCGCCGCACATCAGCGTGACGCCGTGCTGCTCGATGCGCTTCAGGATCTCGGGGCCGCGCACCTCACGCTGCACCACGTGCTTGCCGCCCATGCCGGTGACGGCATAGGGCATGCCCCAGCCGTTGCAATGGAACATCGGCAGGGTGTGCAGGTACACGTCGCGGTCGCTGACGCCCGAGTGCCAGCCGAACGTGGTGGCGTTCACCCACAGCGCCCGGTGGGTCTGCTGCACTCCCTTGGGGCGGGCGGTGGTGCCCGAGGTGTAGTTGATGGTGGCGGTGACATCCTCGTCGGGCGTCCACGGGGCCGGCTCCGCGCCCGGCGCGTACATCTGGTCGTCGGCGTCGGTGCCCATCACCACGAAGTGCTCCACGTCGATGTCCTTGCAGGTGTCCTCCATGGAGGGGTCCACCAGCAGCATCGTGGCGCCGCAGTGATCGATGATGTAGCTGATCTCGTCGTGGCTGAGCCGGAAGTTGATCGGCACGAAGATGCGGCCATAGCCCGACACGCCGTAGAACGACGTCATCAGCCGGCCGGCGTTCTGCGACACCATCGCCACCCGCTCGCCGTGGCCGATGCCGAGCTGGTCCAGCTTGGCCGCCTGGGCCCGCACCAGCTCGCCGAACCGGGCATAGGTGATCTCCCCGAGCCCGCCGCCGGGCGCCTCGGGCTCGTCTGCCAGCGCCACCCGGTCCGGGTAGACGTTCTCAGCCCGGTACAGGAAGTCGGAAACAGTAAACGGAACCTTCATGTCGTCCCCTCAGGGTCATGGGTTGTCGTACGCGGCGGTCGCCTCGGTGTGCGGTGCCCCGCCGGAGGTGTCTCCCGGCGGATCGGCCGCGCCAACTCTAGAGCGGGCCTTTGCGGTGCCCAGCCGCAAGGCGGCTGACGGCAGCGAGGCGGGGGCGCTGCGGGGCGTGCTGGGCAACATCGTGATGCTCCTGGAGGGCGGCGCCACCCACGTTGCTGTGGCCACCGACCATGTCGTGGAGTCGTTCCGCAACGATCTGTGGCCCGGGTACAAGGACGGCTCGGGGATCGAGCCCGACCTGCTGTCGCAGTTCCATCCCACCGAGGATGCGCTGCGGCTGCTGGGCGTCGCCGTGTGGCCGATGATCGAGTTCGAAGCCGACGACGCCATGGCGGCAGGTGCCGCGATGGCCGCTGACGACGACCGCGTCCGGCAGGTGGTGATCTGCACTCCCGACAAGGACTTGGGCCAGTGCGTCGGCGGCAAGGTCGTTCAGTGGAACCGACGGGCCGACGAGATCATCGACGTGGCAGGGGTAGAGGCGAAGTTCGGCGTCAGCCCTGAGTCCATACCCGACTACCTGGGCTTGGTGGGCGACAATGCCGATGGCTTTCCGGGCCTGCGGGGCTGGGGCGCCAAGTCGACGTCGGTGATGCTGTCGCACTACGGCCACATTGAGAACATTCCCGACTCGCACGACGACTGGGCGCCCAAGGTCCGGGGCGCGGCCGGTCTCGCCGCAACGCTCGCCGGCGAGCGTGATCTCGCCCTGCTGTTCCGCCGCATCGCCACGGTGCGCACCGACGCGCCGGTGTCAGACAGCGTCGACGAGTTGGCTTGGCGCGGCCCGCATCGGGGTTTCGAAGAACTCTGCGAAGGGATCGGCGCCGAGAACTTGCTCGAACGGGTGATGAATCTCGCGGCCTACCGCGCTGATCTATAGCTGAGGCGACGCTGGATTGTCGCGGCGCCGGTCTCAGGCGGGCTGGTTCAGCTCGATCATGTTGCCGGCCGGGTCGAAGAAGAACGTCTGGCGGGCAGTCGTTCCCGGCAGCGGCACCGGGTCTTTGACCTTCACGCCGGCGTCGCGCAGCTCGGCCACGGTGGCGTCGATGTCCTCCACCTTGAAGGCCCAGTGCTGGCCCTTGGGCGCCACCCAGTCGGCCACTTCGATGAGGTGCACCTCACCGCCGCCAGGCGTCTGCAGCCACCGCCCGTTGAAGCCGAAGTCGGGCCGGTCGAGCTGCTTCATGCCCAAGACGTCGGTGTAGAACGGCGCCGCTGCATCCACATCGGCGCAGTTGATCGATACGTGATGCACAGGCCCCAGCTCCATGCCCGCAGCCTAGAGGCTGAGCCAGAGGCGAATCCCGGGCTTGGGTACCGGACGGCTGGCTCTCGTAGGCTCTGCTGAATGTCTGAGCCGACTATGGACGAGCGCCTCGAGGAGCTGGCCCGCCGCCGCGACGAGGCGCTGAACGCCGGCCCGGAGCGGGCAGTCCAGCGCCAGCACGACAAGGGCAAGATGCTCGCCCGCGAGCGCATCGAGTACCTCTTCGACGAGGGCACGTTCCACGAACTCGACATGCTCGCCCGCCACCGCGCGCACGATGTGGGCCTCGACGAGCGTCCCTACACCGACGGCATCATCACCGGCTGGGGCAACATCGACGGCCGCAAGGTGTTCGTGGCCAGCCAGGACTTCACCGTGTTCGGCGGCGCCCTCGGCGAGGTGTTCGCCGAGAAAACCCACAAGGTCATGGACCTCGCCGAGTCGGTCGGCGCGCCGATCATCGGCCTGAACGACGGCGCCGGCGCCCGCATCCAGGAAGGGGTGGTCTCACTGGCCGGCTACGGCGGCATCTTCCGCCGCAACGTGCTCGCCTCGGGCGTCATCCCGCAGATCAGCGTGATCATGGGGCCGTGCGCCGGCGGTGCCGTCTACTCGCCCGCCATGACCGACTTCATCTTCATGGTGCGCGACTCCAGCCACATGTTCATCACCGGGCCCGACGTGGTGAAGACGGTCACCGGCGAGGACGTGACGCTCGAGGAGCTGGGCGGTGCCGGCTCGCACAGCACCAAGTCGGGTGTGGCCACGTTCGTCGCTGCCGACGAGAAGGCCGTCCTCGACGACGTGCGCTACCTGCTGTCGTTCCTGCCCTCGAACAACCTGGACGCTCCGCCGATCATCGAGGCCGCCGATGAGCCGGGCCGGTCGTGCCCAGCGCTGCGCGACCTGATGCCGCAGAGCCCCAACGTGCCCTACGACATGAAGCAGGTGATCGGGGAGGTCGTCGACGACGGCGAGTTCTTCGAATACCACGCGTCGTGGGCGGGCTCCATCGTGTGCGGCTTCGCACGGCTCAACGGCCGCTCGGTGGGCGTCGTCGGCAACCAGCCGATGGTGATGGCCGGCGTGCTCGACATCGAGTCGTCGGAGAAAGCGGCCCGCTTCGTGCGGTTCTGCGATGCCTTCAACATCCCGCTGCTGACGTTCGTGGACGTGCCCGGCTTCCTGCCCGGCGTCGACCAGGAGCACGGCGGCATCATCCGCCACGGCGCCAAGCTGCTCTACGCCTATTGCGAGGCCACCGTGCCGCGGGTGCAGGTCATCACCCGCAAGGCCTACGGCGGCGCCTACGTCGTGATGGACTCCAAGTCGGTCGGCTGTGACGTCAGCTTCGCCTGGCCCACGGCCGAGCTCGCGGTGATGGGGCCGCAGGGAGCGGTCGAGATCCTGAACCGGCGCGAGCTGCAGCAGGCCGCAGACCCCGAGGCCCGCAAGGCGGCGCTGGTCGACGAATACAGCCGCAAGTACGCCAACCCCTACATCGCAGCCGAGCGGGGCATCGTGGATGCGGTCATCGACCCGGCCGAGACCCGCCAGAAGGTCATTGCCGCGTTCGACATGATCGGGGCCAAGCGAGAAGAGTTGCCGCGCCGCAAGCACGGCAACGTGCCGCTCTAACGGGCGAGCGACCGGTGACAGCCCCTGTGATCGACGCTTCGCACGTGGCCATCACGCCCGCAGCGACCGCGGAGGAGGCCGCCGCCATCGTCACGGCGCTGGAGCTGCTGTGGCCCCGTCCGGTCCCGGCCGCACCGCACGCAGCGACATCCAGCAAGTGGCGTTTCAGCGGCCGCCCCTGGCAGGCACCCACGTCCTGGCCCGCCGTCCGCTACCGCTGACCGTGCCAGCAGGCCCGAATCCCGCTGCGGCCATGCCGCTCGACGGCCTGCGAGTCGTGGATCTGTCATCGGTGTTCGCCGGGCCGCACTGCGCCCGCTACCTGGCCGACTTCGGCGCCGATGTCATCAAGGTGGAGCGCCCCGGAGGCGACACCGTCCGCAACATGGGATGGAAGGACGCACAGGGCGAGACCCTGTGGTGGCGGCTCGTCAACCGCAACAAGCGCTGCGTCACGCTCGATCTCAAGGCCGCCGGCGACTTGGCACTGCTGCGTCGGCTGCTGGCCGTCGCCGATGTGCTGGTGGAGAACTTCCGGCCCGGCAAGCTCGAAGCGCTCGGCTTGGTGCCCGACGAGCTGATCGCAGCCAATCCGAAGCTGGTGGTGGTGCGGCTGACCGGCTTCGGCCAGGACGGCCCATACCGCGACCGGCCGGGCTTCGCGACGCTCGCCGAGGCGATGAGCGGCTTCGCCTCGATGAACGGCGAGGCCGACGGCGCGCCGCTGCTGCCACCGGTAGCGCTCACCGACGAGATCGCCGGCCTGGCCGGAGCGTTCGCGGCGATGGTTGCCCTCCGCAGCGGAGTCGGCCAGGTGGTCGACGTCAACCTGCTCGAGTCCATGTCGCAGGCGATGGGGCCGCTCATGACCGCATGGCACACCGAGGGCTACCTGCAGCCTCGCCTCGGATCGGGCATCCCCTACAGCGTCCCGCGCGGCACCTACCAGGCGTCCGACGGCGGATGGCTGGCCGTCAGCAGCTCCACAGACTCGGTGGCTGCCAGGGTCATGGAGATGATCGGCATCGGCGACGACGAGCGCTTCACCACCTTCGAGGGCCGCATGGCGCACCGCGCCGAGCTCGACGAGGCCATGGCCACATGGGTGAGCCAGCGCACCCTGGCCGAGGCAGTCGCAGCATTCGACAACGCCCAGGCAGCCGCAGCCCCGGTCCTCGACATGAGCCAGCTGGCAGCCGATCCCCACGCCAAAGCCCGTGATGTGTTCGTCGAAGTGGACGGGATAGTGCAGCAGAACGTGATCGCCCACCTCAGCGCCACCCCCGGTCAAGTCCGCTGGACCGGCCGCAAAGAAGGCGCCGACAACGACTGCCTAGCGGACCCAGACCCCGACGATCCCTGGCCCGAAGCCTGAGTGCCCGAGAGAACCAGGGGCGGGCGGGGGCAGGTGTGCCCGCGCGCAGTTCGCAGCGCTACAGCCCGTCCACCTCGCAACGGGCGGCGCTGCGCATGTTTGAAGCACGGGTGCACCTGCCCCCGCCCGCCCCGGGCGCAGACGCGTTAACGGATCCGCTCCACGCCCTTCAGCTTCAGCAACACCCAGCGCCCAGCCTTCATCAGCGGGTACGTGAAGCGTGAGATCAGCGGCGAGCTGAACGCCAGCCGGTTGAACTTGTTGAAGGCTCCACGATCGGTGGACAGCAGCGCGAGCACGTGCAGCGCTTCATGACCGACGAAGAACCGGTCGCCGATCTTCACCACCATCCCGTCATTCAGATCGTGCGGCAGCCTCCGCACCTCGTCGACAATCGGGCCGCCTTGGCGCGCATCAACCAGCACGAACTCGCCCACAGTTTCTCGCAGCCGCAAGTACTGGGCGTAGTTGTTGCACATCAGGCACTCGCCGTCGTAGACCAGCCAGACCCGATCGGCGTGCCGGGGCTGCTGTGACTGCTGGCGGCGTTTCATGATGCGGAACGGTATGCCCACGATCGGCAGCGACCGGACGGTCCCCGACAGCGAGAACCGGTCAGGGGCAAGCGGCGACAGCAGCAGGAACAGCCCCACCATCACGATGTTGAGGGAGAACGAGATGTTCATGAGCAGGTCGCTGGTGATGTGGAACAGCATGAGCACAGCGCCGATCGGACGATGCAGATGGGGCCGGAACACCACCAGCAGCGCGAAGATCTCGATGTAGAGCGTCATCCACCACATGGACTGCGCCAGCCAGTCGCGTTGCGCGACGAACGGCAGCAGCACCGGAATCTCGTCGGCTTCTGCGAGCAACCGATCCAGCAGGATGCGCGTCAGAGCGTCGGAGGTGAACAGTTCGAGCCGGCCGTACCAGATCTTCCAGACGCCCGACAGGGTGTACGACAGCAGGATGACGCTCTGTGCCATCCACAAGGCCGCCAAGCACGGCCGCACGTTGTTCCGTTCGTGGCGTTGGTCGCTCCGACGACCTGGCAGGAACAGCAGTGCGAACCCGACCAGCAGCAAGATGTGCACGCCGTGATTGATGGAGCCGTACGAGTTGCGAATCGCGACATGCAGCATCAGGTGCACGAACGCACCGAGCCGCAAGACGAAGATGCGCGGGCTGGCCGCGGCCCCGAGAGCAAACAGCAGACCGACCGCCATCAGCGCAAGCTCGTGCCGCAGCCATGCCGTACCCACGACCTGCTCTACCAGCCTGATGGGCCACAGTGGCGCGGTCGGCGGACCGCCGGAGTAGGCATCGCCGAACGGGTAGTGGGCGGTGCCGACGAGGTAGGCGAGGAACACGTAGTAGAAGCGGCTCAGCAGCACCACGTTGTTCGCGCTGCGAGTCAGTTCGGCGGGGGTTCGAGGCTCAGCGATGTCGAGGCTGAGAACCGACTTGCGGACCTGTCGCAAACTCCGTCGGATTCGCACAGACATGGCTCAGCCGCCATCCAGCGCAGTGTCGATGCGACCCGTGTCGGTATTCCACTGGACGATCAGTTTGTCGGGTCGAAGAAGCTCGGCTCTGGTCAGCCGTCCGTCGGCGAAATCGGTGATGTTGTCCTGCAAGTCGTGCAGATTGACGTCGGCTCTGATGATGCTGAAGTCGACACTGCGCTCGCCGAGGGCGCGCCGGATGATGGGGTACAGCACGTCAGTGACCGCTTCATCGCAGCCACGGTCCTTGTTGCATGCGATCGCGACGCGTCGCAGCGCTTTCCAGTCCCGGACGTCCGCGCTCGGGATGAGGTAGAGGGTCTCGGCCGGCGGCTCCCCATCGATGGCGTCGATGACGAGGGCGTACTCAAACGTCTCCCAGTCGGGGATGTTGGTGAAGAGCTTCCACTTGAAGAAGGGGAAGACCTCGACGTGATCGGTTTCCAGCACCGAATTGAGCGGGATCATCGCGATGTACAGCACGATGAAGCCCGGAACGAGCAGTTTCCAGAGCCGGCGACGCCTTCGGCGCCCGGCGGTGCCCATCACCGGATCCTCATGCCCCCGTTGGGGGTCGCACCCGGTGGGAGCTGAACGACATGAGCGTGCCGCGTCCCTCAGCCGGCGTCAGTGCGTGACTTCTCGGCCAGGCCGGCGATGTCGGCCATGATCGCGGCCAGTTCGAAGTCCTTCGGGGTGTAGACCGCCGCCACACCGGCGTCACGCAGCGCCGTTGCGGCAATGTGACCCGGGGTCAGCCGGATGCCCTCGTACACCACTTCCATGCCGGCATCGCGGGCCGCGACCGCCACCTGCTCGGCGCCGTTGGAATGGCCGTCGAGGCCCGGCTTGGCAACCAGCACCCTGGGCGGCCCGCCTTCCATTGCCGCGCACCGCTGGGCCACGGTTGCCAGCGCCGTTCCCCTCGACGCCCGGCCGGCGCCCGCGCCGCCCAAGCCGGTCGGCGCACGGAACTCGCCGAACACCTCGCGCAGGGCCTGCGCCCATTCGCCGGTCGTCACCCCGGCATGGGCGGCCTCGATGCTCGGCCCCATGATGTTCACATCGCCCGATGCGGCCACCCGCAGGTCGTCGAGGGCTGCGACGACCCGGTTCGGGTCGCGTGCGCCCCGCCAGCTCTCGAGATCGGCAACCAGCTCGGCCTCCACCTCAGGATCCACCCGCAGGATCGACTCGTCGCCCTCCAGCGGCGACGGTGCCGTCTCGGTGAACTCGTTCACTCCCACCACGGTCAGCTCGCTGGCCTCGATCTGGCGCACCCGCTCGGTGTGGCTCGCCACCAGGCGCCGCTTCAGCTCGGTGATCGCGGCGAACGCGCCGCCCATCTCCAGCACGTCGTCCAGCTCAGCCTGCGCTGCCTCCACCAGCTCGGCCGTACGTCCCTCGACCACCACCGAGCCGTCGAAAATGTCGCCGTACTCCAGCAGGTCGGTCTCGTGCGCCAGCACCTGCTGGATCCGCAGCGACCACTGCTGGTCCCAGGGCCGCGGCAGCCCCAGCGCCTCGTTCCAGGCAGGCAGCTGCAGCGAGCGGGTCCGCGCCCGCTGCGACAGCGTCACGCCCAAGGCCTCGAGCGTGATCCGGGCCACGTTGTTCTCGGGCTGCGCCTCGGTGAGCCCGAGCGAGTTCACCTGCACGCCGTAGCGGAACCGCCGCAGCTTGGGGTCGGCCACGCCGTAGCGCTCGGCGCAGATCTGGTCCCACATCTGGGTGAAGGCCCGCACCTTGCAGACCTCTTCGATGAACCGGATGCCCCCGTTCACGAAGAACGAGATGCTGCCCACTGCGGCGTCGAAGCGCTCGGCGGGCACCTTGCCGCTGTCGCGCACCGCGTCGAGCACGTCGATCGCGGTGGCCAGCGCGTAGGCGATCTCCTGGGTGGGCGTAGCACCGGCTTCCTGCAGGTGATAGCTGCAAACATTGATCGGGTTCCACTGCGGCACGTGCTCGGAGCAGTACGCCACCACGTCGACGGTGAGGCGGCGGCTGGCCTCGGGCGGGAAGATGAATGTCCCCCGGCTCAGGTACTCCTTCACGATGTCGTTCTGGGTGGTGCCCCGCAGCGCCTCGGCCGCCACCCCGGCGTTCTGCGCGTTGGCGATGTACAGGCTCAGCAGCCACGGCGCCGTGGCGTTGATGGTCATGGAGGTGTTCATGGCGTCGGGCGGGATGCCGTCCATGAGCTGGGCCATGTGGCCCAGGTGGGTGACCGGCACGCCCACCTTGCCCACCTCGCCGCGCGCCATCGAGTGGTCGGGGTCGTAGCCGGTCTGGGTCGGCAGGTCGAACGCCACCGACAGCCCGGTCTGGCCCTTGGCCAGCATCGACCGGTACAGCTCGTTGGAGGCCTGGGCGGTGGAGTGCCCCGAGTACGTGCGCATCAGCCACGGTCGCGAACGCTCCGGCGTCGCCATGCGGCTCAGCCTCTCAGCCGTCGAGCATGCGGAAGACCATCGGGCGCAGCCAGATCTCAGGCAGCGGCCGCGTGATGGCTTCGGCCAGCAGCTCCAGGTAGGCCGCACGCTCGATCTCCACGGCACCGAGCCCGGCCAGGTGCGGTGTGCTCCATTGCACGTCCAGCAGCGCGCCGCCGGTCACCTTGAGCGCATCCACCAGCGCCACGAGGGCCACCTTGGAGGCATCGGTCTCGGTGTGGAACATCGACTCGCCGGCGAAGAAGGCGCCCACGGCCACGCCGTACAGGCCGCCCACCAGTTCGTCGTCGAGCCAGGTCTCCACGCTGTGGGCCCACCCGAGCTCATGGAGCTGCAGGTAGGCGTTGTGCATGTCGTCGCTGATCCAGCCGTGCGGGCGGGCGGGATCGGCGCACGACTCCAGCACCTGCTCGAAGGCGGTGTCGATGCGGATGTCGAACCGTCGGCAGGCTCGCCGCAGCGAGCGGCTCACCCGCAGGTAGCTGAGCGGCAGGATGCCTCGCGGGTCGGGCGACCACCAGCCCACGGTGTCGCCCAGCGGCATGGGGAACAGTCCGGCTCGGTAGGCGCCGAGCAGCGTGCCCGCCTCGAGGTCGGCTCCCGCACCGACGAGGCCGTTCTCGTCCGCGGTCGACGCGGGAGGGAATGACCATCCCGACTCGGGCGGCTCCGTGGGGCCGTCTTCTGACTGGCGCTGCATCGGAGCGAGCCTACGCCTGATCGGTTCGACGCGTTGGGCCCGCCGCCCCGTTCTCGCTAGCTGCGCGCATCGGTGTACGCGTCGATCTGAGCTTGGCTGGCCTCGCTGATGGTCACGCTCTTGACCACAACATCCTGGACCGGCACGTCGCCTGCCCCGGTAGCGACGCCTTCGATCTCCATGACGACGTCCATTCCCTCGACAACATGGCCGAGCGGCGAGTACAGCGGCGGCAAACCGGCGCCGTTGGGGCCGGTGATCACGAAGAACTGCGAGCCGTTGGTGGCCGGATTGCCCCGGTTGGCCATGGCCACCGAGCCGATCCGGTACCAGTCGTCTGCAGGCGGGAAGGCGCCGGTGAACTGGTAGCCGGGCCCGCCGCGGCCGAAGTCGAGCTGCACATCGCCGCCCTGGATCACGAAGTCAGAGATGATCCGGTGGAACAGCGTGCCATCGAAGGCGCCCCAGCGGGCAAGCACTGCAAAGTTGTTGACGCTGTCGATGTCGAGCGCAGGGTCGAGCAGCATCGTGAAGCTGCCCATGTTCGTCTCGAAAGCCGCGACGTACATGGTGTCGGGGTCGATGCAGAGCGGGGGCGGGGCGTCGAACTGGTTGAGCGGCCCATCGCTGCCGTCCTCGGCAGGACACGACGTCGGGTCGGGCGCAGCCGCCTCATCGGGATCGCTGTCGACCTCAGACTCGGCCGCAGCCTCAGTGGCCGCCTGTGCCTCGTCGCCCGGCTCATCAGTCTCAAACGATGTGACCTCGGTCGCCTCGGCAGCGACCGCAGCATCTGCCGTCTCGTCTCCTCCGTCCGAGTCGTCGCCGCTGAAGTAGCTCCACAGGAAGATCGCGAGCAGCACGGCCGCCACGATGATCACCACTCGCAACACCTTGCGAGTAGTGCTCGAACGCTTCTTCGCGCGTTCCGCTTGGGCAACCGCCCGCATGCGGTTCTCCCGCTGCCGCTGTCGTTTCTCGCTGCTCATAAGTGCCCCTGAGATGTGCCGGCGGTCACACTACCGACGCCTCGACAGCACTCCGGGAGCATCCCCCCCGGAAGCAAACACCCGGTCCGCCCGCAAGCGCCCCCGGTACCCTCGCCCGACGTGCCACTGGTAGTGCAGAAGTTCGGCGGAACGTCGATCGCCAGCGCGGCGCGCATGCGCGAGGTTGCCGACCACGTGAAGCACTGCCGCAGCCGCGGCGACGAAATCGTGCTGGTCGTCAGCGCCATGGGCTCGGAGACCGACGAGCTCATCGCACTGGCCTCCCAGATCACCGACGAACCGTCGGGCCGCGAGCTCGACATGCTCATCACCGCAGGCGAGCGCAAGGCCATCGCGCTCATGTGCATGGCGCTGCACGATGTGGGCGTTGCGGCCGACTCGTTCACCGGCAGCCAGGCGGGCTTTCTCACCGACACGAACCACCGCAACGCCAAGATCCTGTCGGTCACGCCCAAGCGGGTGACCGAGTCGCTCGAAGCCGGTCGCGTCGCTGTCGTTGCCGGAGCGCAGGGCGTGTCGACCGACAACGACGTGACGTTCCTGGGACGCGGCGGGTCCGACACCACGGCCGTTGCCCTGGCGCACGGCCTCGGCGCCGACGCCTGCGAGCTCTACACGGATGTTTCGGGGGTCTTCACGACTGATCCCCGGGTGTGCCCCGCCGCTCGCAAGATTGCGCGCATCGGGTTCGATGAACTGCTCGAGATGACCGCGATGGGCTGCCCCAAGCCGGCTGCCCGCTCGGTCGAGGTTGCCCGCACGTACGGCGTTCCCCTGCACGTGCGCTCGGCATTCACGTGGGAACCGGGAACTTGGGTCGTCGACACGGAGTCAGGCATGGACGCAAGGGAAATGGAAAAGCCGATCGTGACCGGCATCGTGCCGGACACATCGCAGGCCAAGGTGACGTTGGTCGGCGTCCGCGACGAGCCGGGCATCGCCGCCAAGGTGTTCCGCACGCTCGCCGACGCGGCGGTTGTGGTCGACATGATCGTGCAGAACGTGGGCGACCACGACCGCACCGACATCTCGTTCACCGTTCCCGCGGAGAGCGCCGATGATGTGCGCGTCATCTGCGAGGGAATGGTGGACACGGTGGGCTTCTCAGCGACGAACACCGATGCCGACATCGCCCGGGTCTCGCTCGTCGGTGCCGGCATGGCCAG
>NZ_JAPYOK010000023.1:0-10306 GCF_028283155.1 Candidatus Poriferisodalis multihospitum
TCTGAAGCGACGAGCAGTGTCGCCGTACGATCCGGAGCAGCGACCTGCGGCCGGACTGCGGCGCGGGCGAACTGCAGGAGGATGAGTGACGGCTGCGAACCGCGACACGGCTGCATCCCTAGCCGAGTCGCCCGCCTGGGCACCGGCTAGTGCTGTGTCCATGAACGTTGGGGGTGGTCGCGTCCGCGGTTGGTGTGTGGGTGTGTGGTGTGATCGGGGGCATGACACAGCGTTTGCGGGTGAGGCGGTTGACTCCTGAGGAGGGCAGGGAGCTTCAGCGGATCGTGCGCCGCGGGGGCGGCCCCGAGTCGGAGTTGTCCCATGTGCGGTGGCGGCGTGCTGTGGTGGTTCATGCGTCTGCTGGGGGGAACTCGGTGGGGGTGATCGCCCGGCTGGTGGCGACGTCGCAGGACCGGGTGCGCGAGATGATCCATCGGTTCAACGAGTCGGGGATGGCGTCGTTGGACCCCAAGTGGGCGGGTGGCCGTCCCCGCCGGATCACGACTGACGATGAGGCGTTCATCGTCGAGACGGCCCGGCAGCGTCCTGAGAAGCTGGGGCTGCCGTTCAAGCGGTGGAGCGTCCGCAAGCTGGCCGCGTACCTGAACGACAACCCCGGCCGGCGGGTGCGGGTCGGCCGGGAGCGGGTGCGTCAGCTGCTGGCGGCCAACGATGTCACGTTCCAGCGCACCAAGTCGTGGAAGGAGACCGACGACCCCGACCGCGACGCCAAGCTGGACCGCATCGAGGAAGTGCTCGAGAACCATCCCGGGCGGACCTTCGCGTTCGACGAGTTCGGGCCGCTTCAGATCCGCCCGGTGGCCGGGTCGGGATGGGCGCCGCGGGGCCGCCCCCAGCGGCAGCGGGCGAACTATCGCAAAGGCCACGGAGTGCGCCAGTTCCACGGCTGCTACTCGGTCGGCGACGACATGCTGTGGGGCGTCGTTCGGCAGCGCAAGTCCGCTGCCAACACCCTCGCAGCGCTGCGCTCCATCCGCGCCCGCCTCCCCGACGGCGAGCAGATCTACGTGATCCTGGACAACCTGTCCGCCCACAAAGGCGCCGCCATCGCCCGATGGGCCGACCGCAACCGCGTCGAGCTGTGCTTCACCCCCACCTACAGCTCGTGGGCGAACCCCATCGAGGCCCACTTCGGGCCGCTGCGCGAGTTCGTGCTCAACAACTCAGACCACCCCAACCACACCGTGCTCGCCCGAGCCATGCACGCCTACCTGCGCTGGCGCAACACCAGCGCCCGCGACCCCGACGTGCTCGCCGCGCAACGCCGAGAACGCGCCCGCATCCGAGCCGAGAAAGAGGAAGCGGCGCAGCGCCTCGATGAGGTTGTTCGGATATGCGACCGAGCCGCGGTAGAAGCGTGTGCTTGCGGTGATGATGATGCCGCAATGAGCATTGCCTTCTGAGCGACTGAGGTGGGCGAGTCTGAGGAAATCGCCGCTGTCCTCGGTGACCATCGTTCTGCCGGCTTCGACAGCAACCGCGAGCAACCTGGCGTCTGGGCTGCCGCGCAGTGTGCCGTCCTCCGCCAGCGCGACGGCATCCCAGCCGTCGGCGCGCAACGCTTCGGCAACCCGCGGTGAGTGCATCTCGTCGATGAGCAGGCGCACGTCGCTCAGTGTCCGGTGGCAATCGGGTCCCGCCGCGTCCTGATCAGGTTGCGAGCAGTTCTTGCTCGCGCAGCCATGCCGATTCCATCTCTGCGGAGGTCCGTTTCCGTTCGGCGACGTCCTTGTCGATCTCGTCGGTGAATTCGGCGTAGTACGCGAGCGCGGCGTCTACCTGAGTCAGGCTCAGGTTCATCAGATCGGCAGTCCGGGCGCGGCGTTGCTCGGTCGGCACGTCCCCGCCGATCAGCATGTCGATGACCCACACAACCAGTGGACCTCCCACGAGTGCCGGATAGCGCCCCGTGGTCTGCTGTCGGAAGTGGATGAGGGGGTGATTCTCCATGCGCAGTCCTTCGTCGATCAGGCGCTGCGCGAGCGTAGAGATCGAGACGCTGCGCCGACGAGCGGTTTTCTTGAGCCGCTCGTGGAGCAGCGTGTTGGTGAATCTGATCGAGACGACCGGCACGACGACAGCGTAGTCATCAGTCGCCGCGCAGCGATCTGTCGTCAGGCTCGAGATCCGCGGCGCCGGGTTGTGTTCGAGGGGAGACGTTCTGCAGCGCCGCGTTCGGGGCAGCGTGAGCCAATGCTTCCTAGGCTGTGACGCCGTGAGTGACGCCAGTCGGGAGCCGACGCCGATGCCCGAGGCCCTGAAGGGCTTGGACATTGCACCGTCGGTTCTGGACCTTGTGGGTCGCACGCCGATGGTTCGGCTGAGGAAGGTCGAGCCGCATATCGCAACGCCGGTCGTCGCCAAGCTGGAAACCGCCAACCCCGGCGGCTCGGTGAAAGACCGCGCCGCAGTGGCGATGATCGACGCCGCCGAAGCTGACGGCTTGCTGCAGCCGGGCGGCGTGATAGTGGAGCCCACCTCGGGCAACACCGGCGTGGGCCTTGCCGTGGTCGCTGCGCAGCGCGGTTACCGCTGCATCTTCGTATGCACCGACAAGGTGGCGCCTGAGAAGGTGGCGCTGTTGCGGGCCTATGGCGCAGAGGTGGTGGTCTGCCCGGTGGCGGTTGCGCCCGACGATCCACGCTCGTACTACTCGACCGCGGAGCGCTTGAGGAGCGAGACGCCGGGTGCCTACTCGCCGAACCAGTACGGCAACCCGAGAAACCCCCGAGCGCACTACGAAACGACCGGACCAGAGATCTGGGCACAGACCGAGGGCCGCATCACCCACTTCGTGGCGGGTGCAGGTACAGGTGGCACCGTCGCCGGCGTAGGTCGCTATCTCAAAGAACAGGATCCCGGTATTCAGGTCGTGATCGCTGACCCGCCGGAGTCGGTGTATGTCGGCGGAGACGGGCGGCCCTACTTGGTGGAAGGCATCGGCGAAGACTTCTGGCCGTCCACCTACGATCCGGGCGTCGTCGACCGTGGAATTCCCGTGACCGATGCCGAGTCGTTCGCGATGGCACGTCGGGTTGCCCGGCGCGAGGGCCTGCTGATCGGCGGTTCTGGCGGTACGGCTGTGACAGGCGCATTCGCCGTTGCCGCGGAACTCGATGCCGCCGGCCGCTCGGAGGAGTCGTTAGTGGTCACGCTCATTCCGGACTCGGGCCGTGGCTACCTCAGTCGGGTGTTCGACGACGAGTGGATGGCACAGATGGGGTTCCTGCCGCAGGTGCCCGGGCCCGGAACGGTGAGCAGCCTCGTCCACGGCGAGTTCGTGTTCGTGCGGCCCGACGACACCGTGGCCGCTGCGCGGCGATGCATGGATCGGGCGGGATTACGTGCCGTTCCGGTGTGCACGGGCGAGATGCCACTGGCCGCTGCTCAGGTGGTGGGCTCGGTGGCCCAAGACGGGCTGCTGGCGGTGGAGGGCGGCGCAACGGTGTCTGCGGCGATCGAACCGCCTCTGCCCGCGGTCGGCATCGGAGAACCAGTCGGTCGAATCGCCGAGCTGCTGGTCCGAGCCGACCTGCTCGCGGGACCCGAGGCGGTCGTGGTCTATGACCAGGGCAGGCCAGTCGCGACGCTCGGCGCGGACGCAATCGGAGGCAGCTGATGCTGGGCGGCGATCCGCAGGTGTCGGGCTTCGAGGACCCCGACGAGTTCGGCTTCGAGACGCGGGCGATCCGGGCGGGCCAGCCCCACGACCCCTACACGGGCGCGGTGGTCACGCCGATCTCGCTGGCCACTACGTTCGCCCAGGAGGCAGTCGGTCTGCCCCGGCACGGCTACGAGTACGGCCGCACGGGAAATCCGACTCGTCACGCGTACCAGGTCTGCGTGGCATCGCTGGAGGGGGCACAGCACGGGTTCGCCTTCGCGAGCGGGCTGGCGGCGTCGGATGCGCTGCTGCGGGCGCTGCGCCCCGGCGACAGCCTGCTGCTCGGCGACGACGCCTACGGCGGCACGTTCCGGTTGATCGACAAGGTGTTCGGCAACGCCGGGGTCGCCATGACGGCTGCCGATCTCACCACGCCTGACAAGATCCGTGACGCCTGGACGCCCAGCACCCGCATGGTCTGGCTGGAAACGCCCACCAACCCGCTGCTCACGGTGTTCGACATCGAGGCCATCTGCGCCGTCACCCACGACCTCGGCGGCATCGTGGTGGTGGACAACACGTTCGCCACGCCCTACCTGCAGCAGCCGCTGGCGCTCGGCGCCGATGCCGTGGTGCACTCGGCCACCAAGTACCTCGGCGGCCACAGCGATGTCGTCGGCGGCTTCGTGGCCACCGACGACGATGGGCTGGCAGACCACCTCGTGTACACCCAGAACGCCGTGGGCGCCGTGCCGAGCCCGTTCGACTGCTACCTGACGCTGCGAGGCGTCAAAACGCTCGGCGTGCGCATGGATCGTCACGGCGCGAGCGCGCAAGCGGTCGTCGAGCTGCTCGACGCCCACCCGGCGGTGCGCTCGGTGCTGTACCCGGGACTGCCCGATCACCTCGGGCACGACATCGCCTGCCGCCAGATGAGCGGTTTCGGCGGCATGGTCTCGTTCCGGCTCCATGACGGGCGTGCGGCTGCCGAGCGCGTGGTCGAATCCACCAAGGTCTTCACGCTGGCAGAGTCGCTGGGCGCAGTGGAATCGCTGATCGAGCACCCCGGAGCGATGACCCATGCATCGGCCGCCGGTTCGGCCCTGGAGGTGCCCGACGACCTTGTCCGGCTGTCCGTCGGTCTCGAGACCGTCGACGACCTGCTGGACGACATCGCCGCGGCGCTCGACACCGCGACTGCAACGACGCGCTAGTGCCGTGGCGGCAATCGTTCGCCACGCCCCGCACATGTGAGCAGAAATGCCGCTACAGGCGGCTTTCTTGCACACAGAACGGACACAGCAGCAAGTGCGCGCAGATATGCCTCCATAGGCGGCTTTCTTGCACACAGAACGGAGGCGGCCAGAAACACGGCTCAAGAGCGGGTGACCTGCAAAGATGTTCGGATCAGCCGCCCCATTGCCCGCTGGCGCGCACGCGCTCGACGAGGAGAGATGTAATGGAAGGCAATATCGCCTGGATACTGACCTCTGCGGCCCTGGTACTGTTCATGGTGCCGGGCTTGGCCCTGTTCTACGGCGGCATGGTGCGTGCCAAGAACGCGCTGAACATGCTCAACATGAACATGTGGTGCCTCGGCATCGTGCCGGTGATCTGGGTGCTGGTCGGCTACAGCCTCGCAGCGGGCGAGAGCGGCCTGCCGATCATCGGCGACTTCTCGCTGATGGGCATGGCCGGCATTCACGACGCCGAGGGGCTGGCCACGTTCGCATTCCTGATGACGTTCGCGGCCATCACGCCGGCGCTCATCTCAGGTGCCGTCGCCGATCGCATGAAGTTCTCGGCCTGGATGGTGTTCGTGCCCGTGTGGTCGCTGCTGGTGTATGCGCCGGTCGTGTACTGGGTGTACGGCGCTGACGGCTGGATCTACAACCTGCCGGCACACGACTTCGCCGGCGGCACCGCCATTCACGTGAACGCCGGCGCAGCCGCCATGGCCCTGGCGCTCGTCGTCGGCCGACGCTCCGGCTGGCCCCACAACCGGCCGGTTCCCCACAACGTTCCGTTCGTGATGCTGGGAGCGGGCATCCTGTGGTTCGGCTGGTTCGGCTTCAACGCTGGCTCTGCGCTGGAGGCCAACGGAGCGGCGGCGCAGGCCTTCGTCAACACCTTCATTGCCGCAGCCGCCGGCATGGTGGGCTGGGCGTTTGCCGAGTACGCACGGCACCAGCGGGTGTCCACCATCGGCATCGCCTCGGGCGTGGTCGCGGCGTTGGTGGCCATCACGCCGGCGGCGGGCTTCGTGGGCTCGATGCACTCGCTGGCCTTCGGCGCGATCGCCGGCGTGGTCTGCTTCTTCGCCATCGAGGCCAAGTTCCGGGTGGGATTCGACGACAGCCTCGACGTCGTCGGCATCCACTGGGTCGGCGGCGTGGCCGGCGGCATCTTGCTGGGCTTCTTCGCCGACGCCTCGGCGGTCCCCGGGGGCGACTTCATCGACGGCGTGTTCTTCGGCGGCGGCGTGCTGCTGTGGAACCAGGTTCTCTCGATCGCCGTGGTCACCGTGTACTCGTTCGCTGCCACTTGGATCATCGCCAGCGTGATCAAGGCGACCATGGGCATCCGGGTCTCGGCCGAGGTCGAGATGGCCGGCATCGATGTGAGCGACCACGGCGAGGCCGCGTACCAAATCGAGTAGCCGATCCAGGTCGGGCAGCCAGCACGGCCTGCCCGACCCAGCGAGGCAGGCGTTAGCTTGCCCGCCGTGACACAACCCCACGAGACGCCGGTGGCGGCTGCAGACGCGGAGCCTGTCGCGGAGCCTGTCTGCGACGACCCGATTCCTGATGCGACAGCCTTGGCGGCCTCCGACACCGAAATCCGCCAGTTCGAGCAGCAGCGCTGGATACGCCCGCCCGGCGCTACCGAAGTGCTGCTGGTGCGCCATGGGGCGTCCCAGGCGTTCATCCCGGGCGAGCCGTTTCCGATGCTGGACGGCCAGGGCGACCCTGCGCTTGCCCCCAAGGGGCACACGCAGGCCGCAGCCATGGCACGCCGGCT
Source organism: Candidatus Poriferisodalis multihospitum (assembly GCF_028283155.1). Lineage (NCBI taxonomy): Bacteria > Bacillati > Actinomycetota > Acidimicrobiia > Acidimicrobiales > Candidatus Poriferisodalaceae > Candidatus Poriferisodalis > Candidatus Poriferisodalis multihospitum. The sequence goes on from NZ_JAPYOK010000023.1 coordinate 6,647, forward strand.
GGCCGACGAGCCGATCGACGCGCTGTACGTGTCATCGCTGCAGCGCACCCAGCAGACATTCGCGCCGCTGGCCGAGCGATCGGGCATGACCCCCACGGTCGAGCCCGACCTGCGCGAGGTTGCACTGGGGGAGTGGGACGGCGGTCTCATCCGCCAGCACGCAGCCGACAACCACCCGCTGTACGAGCGCCTGCACGTCGAGCGGCGCTGGGACGTCATCCCCGGGGCAGAGTCGAACGAGCAGCTCATCGGCCGGTGCATGGCGGCGCTCGGGCGCATCGCCGACGCCCATCCCGACCAGCTCGTGGCGGCATGCGTACACGGCGGGGTGATCGGCGCGGTGCTGGCACACATCACGGGCTCCACCCCGTTCTCGTTCGGCGGTGCAGACAACTGCTCGATCACCCAGGTCGTTCGTTGCGATGGCGACTGGATGCTGCGCCGGTTCAACGACTGCTCGCATCTCGACGACCACCTGCACCACGCCTGAGCATGCGGCGGCAACGGCAGCGTTGAATTCGTCGTTGCGATTGTCAGCCGAGCTGGGCGGCCGTGGGCAGAGCTTCCACCGTCTCGCCTATCTCCTGGCTGGCAACCGCCAAGTCGAACTGGGTCTGCAGGTTCATCCAGAACTGGGGCTCGACGCCGAACCACCGCCCGAGCCGAAGTGCCGTGTCGCCGGTGATCGACCGCTTGCCGGCGATGATCTGCGACACGCGATTGGGCGGCACGGCAATCTGGCGGGCGAGTTCGGTCGGGGTGATCTCGAACTCGTCCAATTCGTCTTTCAGCACCTCTCCTGGATGAACAACTCGCTGCAACATTCCTGAGTCCCTTGTCTCCTAGTGATAATCCACGATCTCGACCTCGGTCGGCCCCTGTCCTGCCACCCAGACGAAGCACACTCGCCACTGGCGATTGATCCGAATGGAGTGCTGCCCGAACCTGCTCCCCTTGAGTGCCTCGAGGCGGTTGCTCGGCAATCCCCTCAGCGTGTCCAGAGACGGGGCAGCGTTCAGGATCGCCAGCCTTCTCGCAGCCTGCTGCTCAAACCCCTGAAACGCCGGTACGAACTCCCCGTTGGCAAACATCTCGGTCTTCTTGTCCTTGTAGCCGAGAATCACTCCACCGCACTCTATCGAGATTGACGTTATACGTCAAACGTATATTCAACACGGAGACCGCATGCTGGCCGTCGGGCCCGACATTGCTGCGGTCATGCACGCGCTCAACGCCATGCTCGGCCGCTGAGGGGCGCGTAGCCCTCAGATGTCTGCGAGAAAGGCGCCGAGCGCGGCGGTGAGCATGGCGGGGTCGTCGCTGCCGCCGAGCTCGCGGGCCGAGTGCATCGACAGCATCGGCGAGCCCACGTCGACCACGCCCATGCCCAGCCGCGAGGCCGTGATCGGCCCGATGGTCGAGCCGCTCGGCAGGTTGCCCCGGTGGGAATAGATCTGGTGCGGCACACCGGCCGCGTTGCATGCTGCCGCGAAGCGAGCACTGGTGCGCGCATCGGTGGCATAGCGCACGTTGACGTTCGACTTGATCACCGGGCCGCCGTTCAGCATCGGCATGTGCCCCGGTTCATGACGCTCGGGATAGTTCGGATGCACCGCGTGGGCCCCGTCGGCCGAGACGCACAGCGAGCGGGCCACCGCCCGCAGGTACTGGCTGCGGTCGGCGCCGAGCGCCGCAGCGATGCGTTCGAGCGCGTCAGCCAGGACCGGGCTGCCGGCGCCGGTGGCGGAGTCGCTGCCGATCTCCTCGTGGTCGAACAGCACCACCACCGCAGCCGTGTCGTCGGGCACGGCCGCAAGCCCGGCCAAAGCCTCCAGCGCGGCGTGGCATGACGCCAGGTTGTCGATGCGGCCCGCCGCGTACATCTCGCCGTCGCGCCCGAGCCGTGCCGGCGGCGTGAGGTCGTGCGCCATGACGTCCCACGCCAGCACTGCGTCGGGCTCGACATCGAGCTCGGTCGCCAGAAACTCGCGGAATCCGTCAGCGCTCGGCTCGCCGAGCCCCCACACCGGGGTCGTGTGCTGCTGCCGGTCCAGCTTCAGGCCGTCGTTGGCGTCCCGGTCGAGATGAATCGCCAGTTGCGGAACCCGCAGCAGCGCCCGGTCGCAGCGCCACAGCACGGTGATCGGACGCGCCCTCGCGCCCGATCCGCCGTCGGCATCCTCTTCAGCATCGTCCCAGAAGGGAAAGTGGGTGTGCTTGTACTCCTCGGCGCCGAACAGATCACGGGAACGGTCTTCGCGGCCGCTGCTGCCGACCACAGTGACACGGCCCGAGAGGCCGAGATCGCGGTCGAGCCAGGAGTTCAGCAGCACGCCGCCGTACACCTCCACGCCGAGCTGGCGATAGCCCGACGCGCTGCTGTCGGGCCGGGGGCGCAGACGCAGGTTGGGGCTGTCGGTGTGCGCGCCGATCACGCTGAAGCGCAACCGGTCGGGATCGACATCAGCGTCGGCCCGCACGGCGACGACCGTCCCGCCGTCACGGACAGCGACGCCGGATTCGAGATCGGGGCGCTCCCATGGATCGGTCCTTGCCGCCTCGGCGAAGCCGGCCGCTGCGAGCCGGTCGACCGCAGCCGCAGCCGCATGAAACGGCGACGGAGACGCCTCGATGAACTCGAACAGCGAGTCGAGCATCTGAGCTCAGGAGGCGGGGCCGCTAGGCGTCGGCGTAGGCGGTGATGACGTCTCGGCTGAAGTCATCGAACCTGGAGCGCGACATCGGATTGGTGATGAGCCGGGTGATGCCGATCGCCGCGTACTTCTCGACCCACTCGGGAGTGGCCGCGCCGATGGTGGTGAAGTCGAGCCTGTCGGGGTCACGCCCCGCCTGCTCCGCGCAGCGCTTCGCATGGTCGAAGAGCATCGCCATCTCGTCGAGGTCTCCCGAGACGGGGAAGAATCCGTCGCCGTGCTCGCCGGCGCGCCGAGCTGCACGCTTGCTGTCGCCGCCCACGATGATCGGCACGGCGCCGACCGGCTGCGGCCGGCAGTACACCCGGTCGAACGAGACGTGCTTGCCCTGGTACGAGCACACGTCGTCGCGCCACAGCGACTGGTATGCCTCGAGATGCTCGTCGGTGATGTCGCCGCGGTCGGCGAACGACACGCCCAGCGCGTCGAATTCCTCCTCCATCCACCCGGCGCCGATGCCCAGCAGCACGCGGCCGCCCGAGAGGCGGTCGAGCGTGGCCACGGCCTTCGCGGTGACGGCGAAGTTGCGCTGCGGCACGATGAGAATCCCGGTGCCCAGCTTGATCTCGGACGTCACCGAGGCAACGAAGGCCATCCACATCAGCGGGTCGGGAATGTCGATGTCGTCCCGCTTGCCGGGCATCTTGCCGTCTTCCGAGTACGGGTACGGCGTCTGGTAGCCCTCGGGCACCACTACGTGCTCGACCGTCCACAGCGACTCGAAGCCGGCTGCCTCTGCCGCTTGTGCATATCCAATCGCCGACTCGCCCTCGACGTTGGGGCCCGTGTTGGCGAGCGTCATTCCGAATTTCACGGTGTACCTCTCATCTTGTCGCGGTAGCCCGTAGTCTGCCCCTATGCGACGCATCTCTGCTTTGTTCGTGGTGCTTGCCCTCGTTGCTGCTGCGTGCGGCGGCACCGACGATGATCCGCCCCCGGCGACCGA
>NZ_JAPYOK010000024.1:0-21748 GCF_028283155.1 Candidatus Poriferisodalis multihospitum
TTCTGTGTGGGCGCCGACACCCAGGCCCTGGAAGGCCACAGCGAAAAGGGTGGCTACGACCCCGGCACATCGGCCGATCTGGCGATGCCGGGCTATGGCGTGGCACCCGAGTTCGACCAGAACTTCGCGTTCATGATGGCGCTGGAGACGGTGACGATCGCGGCGGTGAACGGAGCAGCAGCGGGCGCTGGGCTCGTGCTGGCCTGCTATTGCGACCTGCGGTTCGCGGCGCCTGATGCCAAGCTCACCGCCGCCCACGGGCCGCTGGGGCTGCCCGCAGAGTTCGGTCTCTCATGGGTGCTCCCCCGTCTCGTCGGCATCACGCGGTCCAACGACCTGCTGCTGTCGAGCCGCAAGTTCCTGGCCGCCGACACCGACGGCTGGGGCCTGTTCAACGAGATCGTCGAGGGGTCCGAGCTCATGGATCGCGTGTACGAGTACGCGTATGACATGGCCGCCCGGGTCGCGCCCAGCTCGCTGGCCACGACAAAGCGGCAGATCTACCTGGACCAGCACCGGGACGTGGGCACCGCCGTCTCCGAATCGGATCGGCTGCTCAACGAGATGATCCCCAGCCCGGACTACCTCGAAGGCGTCCGGGCACTGACCGAGCGGCGGCTGCCCGACTGGCCTGAACGCTGAGCGACTACAGCTCCAACACTGTGACGCCGCGCGTCACAGCTCCGGCGCAGGGACGCCGCGCGTCACAGCTTCGGCGCAGCGACGCCGCGCGTCACAGCTCCGGCGCAGGGACGCCGCGCGTCACAGCTCCAACACGGTGATCATGCCGGTGTCGCCATTCACTTCGATGAGGGCGCCATCGGGGATGCGTCCTGTCGCCCCGGTTGCCGAGATGACACACGGCAGTCCGAGTTCGCGGCTCACAATCACCGAATGGCTGAGCGCTGCGCCGACGTCGACGACGACCGCACTCGCGCTGACGAACAGCGGCGTCCACGATGGATCGGTGAGCGGCGCCACGAGCACATCGCCGGGCGACAGTGCGGTCGGGTCGCTGCTGTCGAGCACCACTCGGGCCCGCCCGCGGGCGATGCCCGGGCAGCCCGGCAAGCCCGCGAACGTCTCGCCCGCCGAGAGCTGTGGCAGCTCGGATGCACCCCGGCGAGGCCACTCTGACATCGGCGGCGGGTCGCCCACGATGACGAACGGCTCTTGACGCGACGCGGCATCGTCCCACTGGGCCTGACGCTCCGCGATGACCTCTGCCCAGCCGGTTGGGTCGTCGAGCATCTCGTGGATCTCGGACAGCCGCAGCATGCCGAACTCGGTCTGCCCGCTGAACTGCCCACGCTCGACGAGCCGCTCGCCGACCACCCGTGAGGCGATGCGGCACTCGTTCACAAAACGCACGCAGTTGGTCTTGGTGCGCTCGCGCCCCGGCAGGTACACCGCTGCCGCACCGAGGGCCAGGTTGAACTGCATCTGGGTGTCGGCGTCGGCCTCGAGCAACGCGGAGATCTCTGCTGCCAGCGCCTCTCGCTGGGCAGCCAGCTCGGCCCGCCGCCGCGCGGGCTCGGCATCGGCAGGCGCCAAGCGCATGCGGTCGATGGCCGCCAGCGCAATGTCGGGGTCGGTCTCCCAGGTGGGGCAGCTCATCTCCCACTCATTCGGCCCCCGCGAGCCGAACTCATAGACGAACGAGGCGAAGGCCTCGTTGAAGGCCGCAGCGTCGCCTGACGGTTCCGCGGCACCGGCCGTTGCCAAGCGCTCGGCCAAGCCCGCGGGACCCTCGTCGAACAACGCGCCTAGCGCGCTCGACGCGGCAACCTGGCGCCCGAGCTGCCACATCGCATCGGACGGCGCAGCGGATGCCACATCGCCGAAGCCGGCCACCAGCTTGAGGGTGTCCTCTGGCCGGCCCAGCGCCGTGCACACCTGCTCGAGCACGCCCAACGGCACCGCCGCCAGGAATGACACCTTCAGGTGACGTGCGAACAGCAGCCGAAAGCCGGCGCCGTCGCCGTAACCCGACTCGAGGAAGTCGCTGATCCAATCGATGATCTCGTGATCACCCATCTGGGTGAAATCAGGCCGCTGGGCACGCAGCTCGGCGATGTTCTGCTCGTCTTCGTGCACCTCGGGCAATGCCGGCGCCGCGAACAGCATCAGGAAGGTTTCGCCGATGCGCTGCTCGGCGTCGGGGCTGGCGTCGTCGGGATGCGGTTCGTACGGCGGAATGCCCGGCTGCTCCCCGAAGAAGGTCCGATCAACGGTGTCGACATCGATACCGGGAGCGCGGGCTCCGAAAACACGCCCGACTGCGGCGTTGAGATAGGTGTAGCCGCCGAAGACGCCCAAGAAGACGCAGTTGTCGGGGTCGAACTCGTCGTAGTCGAACGCGCCCATCTCCACATACGCATCGCGGAATCCCCACTCGGATATGCGAATGCCGTCGTCGTTCTGGAACGCGAAGTCGAAGGTGCTCATCCTCACCGGATCGGGGAACACCTCGCCCACGTTGGCGCGCGTCCAGATGGGATAGCGCTCCGAAGGCTTGGTGCCGACGAAGTAGCCGCCGCTCCGGTCTGTCAGATCCGCCATGTTCCCTCCCGACGGTGCTGAACGTGAAAGCACAGCGGGCCGGGCAGCCGCCTCCCCCTCATGGCGGCTGCCCGGCCAGGCCGTGATGTGATGCTAGACCGTCACGCACGCGTTCCGACCCGACCTGGAGCAGCCGATGCCGGTGACCATCGAGCACTATCGAGATCTGGGCGAGTTCGACTATGGCGCCTGCGACCAAGTGTCGCCGATGATCCGTCGCGTCATCTGCAAGAACCCGACGCCGTTTACCTACCGCGGCACCGGCACCTACATCATCGGGCGCGGCGAGGTCGCCGTGATCGACGCAGGCCCACCGCTCGCGAGCCATCTCGACGACGTCCTTGCGGCACTCGAGCCCGGCGAGACGGTCGGTGCTGCTCTCGTGACGCATACCCACAGCGATCACTCGCCCCTCACGGGTGATCTGGTCGCCGCCACCGGCGCCCTCAGCTACGGCTACGGCCCGCACGCCAGCGTGTGGAAGCTCGATCCCGACGATCGTGTCGACTTCTCCGGCTACATCAGCGCGGAGGAGCAGGAGAAGTACCAGGCCGAGTTCGACGAACTGCCCGAGGAACTGAAGCGGGAAGGCGCCGATACCGGGTTCGTCCCCGATGTCGCGCTGGTCGACGGCGACATCGTGGCCGGTGACGGCTGGACACTGCGTGCGGTGCACACGCCGGGTCACTGCTCGAACCACCTGTGCTACGAGCTGCTCGAGGAGAACTCGCTCTTCTCGGGCGACCACGTCATGGGCTGGGCAACGAGCGTCGTGGGGCCTCCCGACGGCTCCATGCAGGACTACCTCGACTCGCTGGCGAAGCTGCTCGAATTCGACCACGAGCGGTACTGGCCGACCCACGGCCCTCCGATTCCCGAACCCACGGCATACGTGCGCTCGTTCATCGCGCACCGCAGCGACCGCGAGCAGCAGATCATCGAGCACCTCCGGCCGGGACCGTGCCGTATCGCGGACTTCGTGCCGAAGATGTACGAGGCCTACGACAAGCGGCTGTGGTATCCCGCGGCGAGCTCGGTCTACGCGCACATGCTCCATCTCGTCGAGAGCGGTCGCGCCCGGGTGCTCGACGCAGACGGCAACGATGGGGGCGAACCCAAGCTCACCTCGAACTACGAGCTGACCGACGCTGCTTGAGCTGTGCGCCTCGTCATCGCACGCTGCACGGTCGACTACTCGGGACGGCTTGACGCGCACCTGCCCGAGGCCGTCCGACTGATCATGGTGAAGGCCGACGGATGCGTGGCCATTCATGCCGACGGTGGTGCCTACAAGCCGCTGAACTGGATGAATGCACCCAACCGGCTCGTCTGCGAACCCGATCTGTGGCGCGTCACGAACGACAAGGGCGAGCGTCTCGAGATCCGCCTCGCCGAGGTGATCAGCGACACCGCCCATGACATGGGCATCGATCCCGGCCTCGAGCGGGACGGCGTCGAAGCCCATCTGCAAGAACTGGTGGCCGCGCATCCCGAGACGCTGGCCGACGGCGCGGAGCTGGTGCGGCGCGAGTATCCGACCGACATCGGTCCCGTGGATCTGCTGTGCCGCGGCCGCGACGGCGCGACGCTGGCCGTGGAGATCAAGCGACGGGGCGAGATCGACGGGGTCGAGCAGCTGTGCCGCTATCTCGAGTACCTGAACCGGGATGCCCGCCTGGCGCCCGTGAGCGGCGTCTTCGCCGCGCAGGAGATCAAGCCCCAAGCGCGTGTGCTCGCGGCCGATCGGGGCATCCGTTGTGTCGTGCTCGACTACGACGAGCTGCGCGGCATCACCAGCGACACTCTCAAGCTGTTCTAGCGCTGTCGCAGATCAGTCGTAGGTGCACAGGCCGTTGTCAATGACCACGCGCTGCTCGTCGGTGCCCTTCTGGGCGACCGTGCGGTAGATCGCACGGCCCTCGCCGTCATCCCACACCTGGATGGTCAACTCGTCACCGGGAAACACCGGTGCAGAGAACCGCGAGTCCATTGACCGGAAGCGGGCGGGATCGCCCTCGCACAGGGTGTGCAGCAGCGCCCTGCCGGTGAAGCCATAGGTGCACAGGCCGTGCAGGATCGGCTTGGGGAAGCCTGCGAGCTCGGTCGCGAACCACGGGTCGCTGTGCAGCGGGTTGTAGTCGCCGCTCAGCCGGTAGGTGAGGGCCTGATCGGGGCGGGTCTGGTACGAGATCTCGTAGTCGGGGTCGCGGTCGGGCGCGCTGACCAGCGGCGCAGTGCTGCCCGCCTCGCCCCCGAAACCGCCTGAGCCGCGGATCACCACCGAGCTCCGAAGCTCGAAGATGACGTCGCCGGAATCAGGATCGACCGCGCTGGCCTCGGTGTCGATGATGGCGTTGCGGCCCTCGCCCTTGTCCCACATACCAGCAATGCGATCGGTGATCTCGACGGATCCCTCGGTCGGGATCGGCTGATGCACGGTGATCCCTTGACTGCCGTGCAGCAGCTTGCCCCAGTCGAGATCACCGGCATTGGCCATGGCACCGCCGGCGCCGAATCCGATGACAACGCCCTGGGTCGGGAACGCCTGGTGGGCGATGTCCTTGGAGTTGTGGGTGGTGAACTCCAGCTCGGATCCGAACGGATCCTCCGCGCCGGCGCCGATGCCGACGGCATACAGCAGCGAATCGCGGAAAGTCCACGACCGCTTGGTCGGTGTGCCGGTGGCGCCGACTGCTTCCGGATTGAGTCCCATGATTGATGGCCTCTCTTGTTCTTGTGGTGTGCGGGTTCTTGGAGCGTACGGTTCAGTCGGCCACGCCGCCGTCGGCCGGCGCGCCGCTCATGCCGCTGTTGAGGCGGGCATCGCGCACGAGCTGTCGGGCTGCATCGCCGATCTTCGTCGGGTCGTCGATGGCGTCGATGGTGGGGCCGCGCTCCCAGCCCTCGGCAATCGCCAGCATGCGTCCGGAGGCCTCGAATACACGGCCGGACACGCCGGCTGCTTCTTCCGAGCACAGCCAGGTGACAATCGGCGCGATATAGCGGGGGTGCATCATGGCCTGGTCTTCCTCGGAGGCTTCGCCCATGCCCAGGTCCTCGGTCATGCGCGTGAGCGCGCCCGGCGCCACTGCGTTCACCCGCACGCCATAGCGCGCCAGTTCACGCGCGGCGATGATCGTGAACGCCGCAATGCCCATCTTCGCGGCGCCATAGTTGGTCTGGCCCGGATTGCCGTAGATGCCTGACACCGATGTCGTGTTCACGATCGATGCGTTCACCTGCTCGCCGGCCTTCGATTTCTCCCGCCAGTAGGAACTGGCCCAGCGCGCCGGAGCAAACGTGCCCTTGAGGTGAACCTTGATCACCGCATCCCATTCGGCCTCGGTCATGTTCACCAGCATCCGGTCGCGCAGGATGCCGGCGTTGTTCACGACGCCATGCAGGTCGCCGAAGGTCTCGATGGCCTGATTCACGAGGCGCTGGGCGCCTTCCCAGTCGGAGACATCGTCGCCGTTCGCCACCGCCTCGCCGCCCATCGCTGCGATCTCGTTGACGACCTCGTCGGCGGGGCCGATGTCGGCGCCGGTGCCGTCGCGCGCACCGCCCAAGTCGTTGCAGACCACCTTCGCGCCGTGCTCGGCGAGCATCAGGCAGTGCTCACGCCCGATGCCCCGGGCACCTCCGGTCACGATGACGACCCGACCTTCGCACAGCTTGCTCATGATGTTGTGAATCCCTTCCCACTTGCCGACGACGGGCCTTACTCGGCGCCGCCGCACAGCCTCGTATGCGGTGATGACGGCTCGGAGTATCGCACGCTCGACGCGCCGCCCGCAGCCCGCAAGTGACCCGTACGATCAACCCTCGTGCACTGGCCGACGTGGGCCCCTCGCTGGTCGATCATCACGGCGGCCGCCATCCTGGCCGCGTCCATCGGTGGGACGGCTGTGTTGGCGATCCGGAACTCGGATGACGCTCCCCCTCCGACTGCTCCGACGACGTCAGCCGCGCCTGCGGCTACCAGTACGCCAATCGTCATTCCCACGACAGCTCCAGGCACGCCGACCCAAGTGAGCCCCGACACTGTGCACTTGCGGATCGCCGCGCTCGCAGCGGAGCTGGCGGCCACGCCTGTCGTCGTGCGCACCGACACCGGCGAGCAGACGCTCACGGTGGCCGACCTCGGCATTGCGCTGGAGCGAGACGCCACGTTCGGGGCCGTTCGGGAGCTGCGAGCGGGCGATGCCGAAGAAACCGGCGGAAGCGCTGAGTCGTGGGTTGGGTGGTCCACAGACCCCCAGTTCACCGAGCGCCGGTACCTCGTCGATCGGTCGAGGGCTCGAGCCGTGCTGGCCAACGCCACTGACCTCGGTGTCACGGCGACTCCCCCATCGGTGGTCGTCGTCAATGACACGCTGGCGGTCGACCTCGGCCTGCCCGGTCAGGTCGTCGACGCAGATGCCATCGTCGACCAGGTGCTCGAGGGCATCGCACGCTCGTTCACCCGCATCGAGATCGCCGCAGAGCTGACGCAGAGCGAACCGATCCCGTACACACCCGAATTGCAGCAGGCCGTCAATGCGGCACACCAGAACTACGGGCGAAGCCTGCTCGTGGCGTACGGCGAAGCAACCCACGACCTCACCATCGAAACAATCGCTGGCTGGCTCCGGCTCGACCCCGGGGCAACACCCCCGGAGATCGCTTTCGATCATGCGCAGGTCGGGCCGTACCTCGAGGAAGCATTTGCCGCAGCATCGGCACCCTTCACCACCGGCGCGATGGCCGTTGCCAGCGGCGTGCCGACGGTGGTGGCGAGCGATGGCAGCGTCGCGTGCTGTGCGGACGATGTCGGCGCCCTGATCGAAGAAGCGCTGCTGGCGCGCATCGAAGGACCACTGGCGCTGCCGTCGCGCCCTGCGGTGAGCCGGGAGGAGCAGGCGCACCTGGAAGCGCTGGGCATCATCGAGCTCGTCGGCACCTTCACCACGAAGCATGCGTGCTGCCAAGGACGCGTCGAGAACATCCACCGTTTCGCGGAGCTGATGCGCGGCGCGATGGTCGAGCCCGGCCAGAGCCTCTCGCTGAACGGACATGTCGGCCGGCGAACCGAAGAAAAGGGCTTCGTGGAGGGCGGGTTCATACCTGAGCCGTTACCCGTTCGGCTTGGATCCCACCATTTCGTACCCGAAGCCCGATCTGAAGTTCACCAATCCCACGCCGTACGGCGTGCTCATCTGGCCGACATACACCGACACGTCGATAACCGTCGAGCTGTACTCCACGCGCAATGTTCAGGTGACCATTGGCGAGCCCGAGGAGGAAATGCAGGAATTCTGCCGACGGGTCCGCACAGAGCGGACACGGGTGTTCTCGGATGGCACCGTCGACACGGACACATTCCATGCCCGCTACCGGCCCGAAGAAGGGCGCGACTGCGACGGTGCGCGTTCGGTGCCGCGGCAGTGCATGGATCCGCTGCTGGCACCCTCGGATGCACCGGGCGACGGACCGGCGGCCGACGGCGAGGCGCTGGAGGATGCTTCCGGCACTGCCGATGCCGAAGGGGCTGAGCCAGAGCTGGTCGAAGACGGCAGCGAGCGGGCAGACGGGTCGATCGTGGAGTGCCCGCCGCTCGAATGCGTTGAACAGCCCGGCGAGCGCGACTCGGAACTGCCGCGCTATCCCGACGATCCCTGTCTCGGTGTCGATCTGAGCACGCTGAGAGCCGACGAAGGGACGGAATCCGGCGAAGGCGACGCAGCCCAGGGCGAGGGCGGCTCGACCGAGCCTGACGACACCGGCGGAACCGGCAGCACCGGCGAGGAAGGTCACGACGCCGAGGGCGGGCAGTCCGCCACGGATGGTGGGGTCACCGAAACCGGCGAGCCCGAGAGGTCATGAGCGGATGACCATCGTCGATGTCTTGATCGTCGGTGCCGGTCCGGCGGGTGCATCCGCAGCCGTGTGGGCACGGCGCGCGGGACTCGGTGCCATGCTCGTCGATCGGGCGGCGCCAGGACGCGACAAGTGCTGCGGCGACGGCCTCACAGCGCTCGCGCTGCGCGAGCTCGAATCACTCGGCCTGCAGCCGGAGCGGATGAACTCGTGGATGCCGGTGGCATCTGCGTGCGTGCGAACGCCGCGCGGGCGCGTTATGAGGCTGCCCCTCCCCGACGGGCGCGGGCAGTTTGCGAGCGTGTGCCGGCGCACCGAGCTGGATGCGGAGCTCGTTGACCTTGCGGCGGCAGCGCAGGCTGACGTGCGTCTCGGCATCGCATTCGACGGCTTCGAAGACTCCGGTGAGCGGGCGAGCTCGGCGTCCGTCCGGCTCAGCGACGGCAGCGTCGTGCAAGCCCGCTTCGTGGTGGCTGCTGACGGCGTGTATTCCGCCGTGCGCAAAGCGCTCGGCATCGGCCCAGATCGCTACCGGGGCGATTGGCATGCGTTTCGCGGCTATCTGCACGCAAGCGGCCCCGCTGCGCGCGACATGTGGGTCTGGTTCGAGCCCGACCTGCTGCCGGGTTACGCCTGGTCGTTCCCGTTGGGTGATGGGCGAGTCAATGTCGGCTTCGGGGTGCCCCGAAACCGCCGCGGCCACAACGCTGCTGGCGGTGCGGGCACGCTCGCGGGCAGCGAGATTGCCACCATCTGGGCGGGCCTCACCGAGCGCCAGCACATCGCGAGTGTGCTCGGCCCTCACCAAACCGACGGCCCGACACGGGCGTGGCCGATACCGGCACGGCTGGGAGAGGTGGAGCTGGCGCAAGGTCGCACACTGCTGTGCGGCGACGCCGCTGCGGCCGCCGATCCGCTCACCGGCGAGGGAATCGGCCAGGCCCTGCAAATGGGGCGCATGGCGGCAGCCGCGATTGCGCGCGGCGGCCCACCGCACAGCGTGGCGGCTCGCTACGTGCGCGAGGCACGAGCCGAGTTCACGCTGGATCACCGGCTGGCGCGCGGGCTCAGCCGCGTCCTGGCGCACGAACGTCTGGCCGAACTCTCGCTTCGAGCCGTCGACTGGTCCGGATGGACCCGCCGGCAATTCGCCCGCTGGATGTTCGAGGACTACCCGCGAGCCGCCGTCGCGACACCGCGTCGCTGGCATCGGGGCATGGCGACAGCACAAGGCGCGTACGACCCGGTTGCGGTCAGTGCCATAAGTTCGCCAAGCTAAGCGGGTGACGGACGCCACCACCTTCGACAGAAGGCTCGAGCCGGGCATCGACGATCGGCATTGCAGGTTCACCCGCGAGCAGTGGGCGAAGCTGCGAGATGCCACGCCGCTGTCGTTGACGGAGGCCGAGCTCGAGGCGCTGGCGGGTCTCGTGGAGCCTGTGACGCTCGACATGGTGCGCGACATCTACCTGCCCCTGTCGCGCCTGTTGAACCTGCGTGTGGCGGCCAAACGCCAACTGCGCGCCGCCACCGAGGGCTTCTTCGGCAGGGTGCTGCCGCCGCGCCCGTACCTGATCGGCATCGGCGGAAGCGTCTCGGCTGGCAAGAGCACCACGGCACGCATTCTGCGAGCTGTCTTGGCCTCGTGGCCGGATCACCCGGAGGTGGATCTGGTGACGACGGACGGGTTCCTGTTGCCGAATGCCGAGCTCACCGCGCGCGGCATCCTCGGGCGCAAGGGCTTTCCCGAGTCGTACCGCCGCGGCGAGCTGCGCGATTTCCTCCAGCGGATCTCGAGCGGCGAGCCCGACGTGGCCGCGCCGCTCTACTCGCACAGCCTGTACGACGTGACCGACGAGGTGCAGCTCATCAACCAGCCCGACATCCTCATCGTCGAGGGTCTGAACGTGCTGCAGACCGGGCCGCCGTCGAGCACGCCCTTCGTGTCGGACTTCTTCGACTTCACGATTTACGTCGACGCCGAAGCTGAAGATCTTGAGGAGTGGTACGTCGAGCGCTTCCAGCAACTGCGCAAGACGGTGTTCCGCGAGCAGACCGCCTATTTCGCTCAGTTCGCCGATCTGCCGCCTTCAGCGGCCGACGCGGTCGCACGCACGATCTGGCGCTCGATCAACCTCGTCAATCTGCAGGAGAACATCCTGCCGACACGGGCCCGAGCCGACCTGGTGCTCGCAAAGGGGCACGATCACGTCGTTGACCACGTCGAGCTCCGGTATCACTAGGCACCGCACGCCCTCGACTTATGGCGAATTCCGCTGCGAATGATCCGCCGGCTGCGGGCCGGATGCCGGGCTGCACGTTCTGTTCGATCGTGGCAGGTGACATCCCGGCACTGCGCATCTACGAAGACGATCACGCTGTGGCTTTCATGGATCGACTGCCCATGACCGTCGGTCACTGTCTGGTCATTCCCCGCAGGCACGTGACCGACATCTGGGAACTCACCGATGACGACGCGGCACACGTGATGCAAGCGGCGCGCCGGGTGGCAAGCCTGGTGCGCGAGCGGCTGAAGCCGGCAGGCGTGAACTTGCTCAACAACAACGGCGCTGCTGCAGACCAGACGCAGTTTCACTTCCACATCCACGTGATCCCGCGCTACGGACGGGACCGGCTACTGCACCCCTGGGAACGGATCTTCGCGCCCGCAGGCGAGATCGAATCGGCGTACCGGTTGCTCAGCGCGCCCAGCTCGCAGGCCCCGGCGGCTGCCACCCCGAACAACTAGCTTCGGGCGCCATGAACGACCGCTACGCCCCCTTCTCCGCGCTCCAGATCACCGGTCCCGACGACGACGGCGTGCTCGAGATCGTGATCGACACGCCAGGTCGGCTGAATTCGGTGGACGCGCCGAAGCACCTGGCGCTGGCCGACGTCTGGCGGGCAGTCGACGAAGATCCCGACACCCGGGTGGCCGTCATCCGGGGCGCCAACGGCACGTTCTCCGCCGGCGGCGACCTCGACATGATCCAGGAGATCATGGACGACTTCGAGACGCGCCAGCGGGCGCTGCGCGAGGCGCGAGACATCGTCTACAACATGATCAACTGCTCCAAGGTCATCGTGTCGGCGATCGAGGGTGTTGCCGTCGGGGCCGGTTTGGCGGCGGCGCTGATGGCCGACATCTCCATCGCCGGGCGCAGCGCGCGGATCGTGGATGGGCACACCAAGCTCGGCGTGGCCGCCGGCGATCACGCGGCGATCGTGTGGCCGATCCTGTGCGGCATGGCCAAGTCGAAGTACTACCTGCTGACCTGCGACACGATCACGGGCGAAGAGGCCGACGACATGGGCCTCGTCAGCAAGGTTGTCGACGACGATGCCGTGCTCGACGAGGCATTCGCCGTCGCCCGCAGGCTGGCGGGAGGCAGCCAGAGCGCCATCCGCTGGACGAAGTACAGCCTCAACAACTGGATGCGGATGGCAGGGCCCATCTTCGACACCTCTGCTGCCTTGGAGATGCTGGGCTTCACGGGCGCTGATGTGCGCGAGGGCCACGCCGCCATCGTCGAGAAGCGCCGTCCGAATTTCGCCTGACCCGGGCAGAGAATCGAAGAGACGAAGACATGACGAAGCTGGATCCCCCCGACGAAGACCATCTCACCGCTCATGAGCGGGCTGCGCCGATGGCTGCCCAGAACTCGGGCCCGCTCCAAGGTGTTCGCATCATCGACTGCACCCATGCGCTGGCAGGCCCGTGGTCGACGATGATGCTTGCCGACCTCGGCGCCGATGTGATCAAGGTGGAGCCGCCGCGGGGCGAGCTGGCCCGCAAGATGCCGCCGTTCACCCGCGAGGACACCGAACGGAACTTCGGCGCCGGGTTCGCCAACTACAACCGCAACAAGCGAGGCGTGGCTCTCGACCTCACCGACGATGACCAGCGGGAACAGTTCCTGCAACTCGTCGACACAGCGGATGCACTCGTCGAGAACATGCGCGCGGGCGTGATGGATGCGCTCGGAGTGGGCTGGGAGGTGCTCCACGAGCGCAATCCCCGGCTCGTGTACGGCGCCATCCGGGGCTTCGGCGACCCCCGCTCAGGCGAGAGCCCCTATGTCGACTGGCCGGCGTACGACGTCGTGGCCCAGGCGATGTCGGGCATGGTCTCGGCCACCGGCAGCGGTCCCGACGACCGGCACGTCGTGGGTCCCTACATCGGCGACACCTACCCCGGCACGATCGGCGCCATGGGAGTGCTGGCAGCGCTGTTCCATGCGCAGCGGACCGGCGAGGGACAGTTCGTGGATGTCTCGATGGTGGATGCCGTGATGGCGCTCAGCGAAGTCGGCGTCACCCGCTACAGCGTGATGGGCCAGCCCGATACGCCCCCCAGCGGCAACAAGAACCAGTACATCGTGCCGTTCGACATCTTCGACACCATCGACGGGGCCATCGCCATCGGCGCCCCCACCGACAACCACTGGCGCGAGCTGGCGGTTGCGATGGGCCGACCCGAGTGGGCCACCGCAGAAGAGACCCGCACCTTGCGAGCGCGCTACCACCATCGCGACGAGATCATCACGGCACTGACCGAGTGGGCCGCAACTCTCACCAATGCGGAGGTCATCGCGGCGATCGGCGGCAAGGTGCCGTGCGGCCCGGTCAACCACCCCGGCGACCTGTTCAGCGATCCCCATGTCGCGGCCCGCGACATGCTGGTGGCGGTCGAGCAACCGGTGGGCCGGCCCATCGTCCAGATCGCGCCGCCGATTCGCATGAGCGCCACGCCGCCGGGCATCTACCGCCGCGCTCCCAAGCTCGGCGAGCACAATGACGAAGTGCTCGGTGAGCTCGGCGACGACGCTGACTGATCGCGTCCGCCGGCGAGGCGACACGATCACAGAGCACCCCTGACCCACGGGTAGCGTGACGACGATGGGCAGGCGCAAGCGTCGAGTGCCAGCATCGCGCACGAGGCCCTCTGGCTTCGAGCCAGTGGTCGCCGGCATGGTCTCGCCCCGGCGAGCCGTGCCCGCGCACATCGAACTGCCCCCGTACGCGCTCAGCGGCAAGTCCTCACCGGCCCCGAGCGGCGTGGAACCCTCCGACGGCGCCACGATCGACGCCATGCGGTCGGCAGGCTCGGCGGCACGGCGCGTGCTGAGGGCCGTGGCAGCCGAGATCGCACCGGGCGTCACCAGCGATCATCTCGACGAGGTCTGCCACGAGACATGCATTGCCGAAAGCGGCTACCCGAGCCCGCTCAACTACAACGGCTTCCCGAAGTCGCTGTGCACCTCGGCCAACGAGATCATCTGCCACGGCATCCCCGATGACCGGCGGCTGCGCGACGGCGACATCGTGAACTGCGATGTGACGATCTTCGTCGGCGGCGTGCACGGCGACCACTCCGAGACGTTCTTGGTGGGCGATGTTGACGAGGCCTCGCGGCGGCTCGTCGAGGTCACCCGCGAATCCATGTATCACGGCATAGCTGCGGTACGGCCGGGAGCCCAGGTGTGCGACATCGGGCGCGTCATCCAGGCGCGGGCAGAGTCCGAGGGCTACGGCGTCGTGCGCGAGTTCGTCGGCCATGGCATCGGGCAGATCTTCCACCGGCTGCCCAACATCCCGCACTACTTCGACCCCTCTGCGCGGACCGAGCTGGTCGAGGGCATGACCTTCACGGTGGAGCCCATGATCACGGCAGGCACGCCACGCGCGCAGCTGTGGCCTGACGGCTGGACTGCCATGACGGCCGATCGCAGCCGCACCGCGCAGTTCGAGCACACGGTGCTGGTCACCGCTGACGGCGCCGAACTGCTGACCGTGACCGACGACGAGCCACAGCCGTTTCTCTCCGCCAGCGCCGCTAGCCGACTCAACCCCGACAACTGGCCCCGGCAGCTCCCCACGGCGGCCGTGAGAACCGGCTGAGCCATGCCTCGACCGCCTGCCGCTGGTGCCGCATGCGCCGGCCGGCTCGCCGCGGCCCTGGTGGCCGTGGTTGCGATCGGCGGCGCCTGTGCCTCCGAGCCGGAAGCAGAGCCGATCCCGACGACCCTTCCCGTGCTCACGACGCTGCGCCCGCAGCTCACCACGACCACCATCGCCGCGCCGCCTCCGCAGCGCCGCATCTACGTGGTGCAGCCGGGAGACACGCTCAGCAAGATCGCCAACGGATTCGGCGTCTCCGTCCAGGCGCTCATGGAAGAGAACGGCAAGGAGGACACGCTGCTGCGCATCGGGGAGCAGCTGGTCATCCCGCCGACCGTCGTCGGCGCCAACAGCTCACAGTGACGAAGGTCAGTGGCTGCTCCTGCTCACGACGCCGGCGAGTGATGACCGTGGCGATCGCTGTTGCGGCTTCGGGCATGGCGATCGGGTGCACGCTGCTGCCGGGCGAGTCCCGAACCGAGGCCTCTGCTACGACGGTTCCTGCGCCCACGGTGGCACCGGCCACCACGACCGAACCGCCGGTGCTGACCCCGTACACGGTGGTGCGCGGCGACACGCTCATCCAGATCGCCGACCGGTACGGCATTCACCTGAACGACTTGGTGCGGGTCAACAACATCGCCGACCCCACCAAGATCTTCGTCGGCCAGATTCTTCTGATCCCGCCGCCGCCCGACCCCGATGCCGGGCCCGCGCTCACCATCCCTCCCGCCACCGACCCTGTCCTCCCGCCGCTGCTGCCAACCACGACTGCGCCGCCGATCACGCTCGCGGGGACCGGATGATGTCTGCATCGCCGCTGGGTGACTTTGAGCCGGCCGAGCCGCACGATCCGCTGTCGGCGGCTGCGCAACAGATCGCTCGCTTTGATCGTGCCGTCGACAGGTGGTGGGAATTCTTGCGAGGCCGCAAGCTGATGGACCGGGTGATGTACGGGGCCTCAGACATCGGCGAGTTCAGCCAGATCTGGCACGTGCTGGGTGCCGTTCGAGCCTTGGGGCCACGCCGGGAAGCCTCCGACGCACTGCGCTTCAGCGCACTCATGGCGCTCGAGTCGCTGGTCGTGAATCAGGGCGTCAAGCGGTTGTTCGCGCGGCGCAGGCCCGGCACGGCCGCAGAGAATCCGACCGACCACCGGCTCCGGCAGCCGATCACGTCCAGCTTCCCCTCCGGCCACGCCTCGGCAGCCTTCTGTGCCGCGGTGGTGCTGTCGCGCGGGTCGCGACTGGGGCCCATCTACCGCCTGGCGGCAGCCATCGTGGCCGTCTCACGCGTCCACGTGCGCTTGCATCACGCGAGCGACGTCATTGCGGGCGCCGCCGTCGGCGAGGCAATCGGGCGTCTGGCGTCGCGGCTGATGCGGCGCTGAGCCGGCGCTTCAGGCTCGGGCGACGTCCTGATCGGCCTTGGTGATCGCGGGCAGTTCTGCGGCTTCGTCGCCCCGACGCAGCAGTGTCCGCACGTCGAGCAGCACATCGGTGACCTCGACCGACGAGACCAGTTCGCGGCTGAAGAAGTCACCCAGCGCACTGTCGATGACCTCGAGTGCGTCGGAGATGATCCGGGGCTCAGCTGTCCGAGTCGGTTCCGTTGTCTCGGTCATCTCTGTTCCCTCCCCGCTCCCGACGTCTGCGCAGACGGCGTTGCTGGCTGTGAACCTCACCCTATCTCGCACCCGGCGCCGGCCACCGTCAGTTCACCAACACGTCACATGACTGCCCGCAAACGCGCGCAACGGCACCCCCGAACGGCGCGGTCGGCGGGTACGGTGCGCCGCCATGAGCCTGAACGGACCATTTCCCTATGGTGTGACCTTCGGCAGCCTGGGTGTGCTGGGTCCCGCTGCGGTCACCGACATCGCCCGTGCGGCCGAGGCGCAGGGCTACTCGTCGATCTGGACGGTCGAGGCGACCGGGACCGATGCATTCTCGCTTCTGGGTGCCGTCGCCCACGCTGCCCCTGGCCTCGATCTGGCCACCGGCATCATTCCCATCCAGCTGCGCGCGCCCACGCTGGTGGCCATGACTGCCGCCACCCTGCAGTCGCTCAGCCCCGAGCGCGACGTGCTGGTAGGACTCGGCGTGTCGGCACCCGGCATTCTCCGCCAGCACGGCGAGCCGCCGCCGGAGCGCCCTATTGCAATGATGCGCGAGTACGTGGCGCTGCTGCGCGAGTGCCTGAGCGGCGAATCGGTGACCTTCAAGGGCGACTTCTGGCAGGTGCGCCGGTTCCGCCTCGCCATGCGGCTGGCCGAGCGCCGACCCAAGATCGTGCTCGCAGCGCTCAACCCGCAGATGCTGCGGTTGGCGGGCGAGGTGGCCGACGGCGTCCTGCTCAACTACCTGCCCGCTTCGCACGTCCCCAGCGTGGTAGCCGAGGTGCGCAAGGGCGGCGACGCGCAGATCATCTGCTACGTCCACGCCGCGGCGGGCGAACTGGAGCGCTCGGCCCGCTCTGCACAGCGGGACCTGCTCAACTACGCGATGGCCGACGGCTACGCCAACGCCTTCCGGGCAGCGGGCTTTGGCGATGAGGTGGACGAAGCCCGCGCCCGCCAGTCCGAGCGAGACCGAGACGGCGCTCTCGCCGCGATATCGAACGAGATGATCCAGGCGATCGACTTCATCGGCACGCCGGCCGAGATCGCTGCCTTCGCCCGGGAATATGTCGATGCAGGGGTGGAGCACCCGGTGCTGATGCCGCTGCCGTGGGGTGACGACCGGCGCGCCGTGACCGACGAGACGATGGCGGCGTTCGCCGACGCCTTCGCCTGATCCGGCGGCACGCCGAGGGGCGCAGCTCAGTCGGCGGTGGCGACGCCCACCGGGCAGGTCTGGCCGGTGCTGCCCAAGCCGCAGTAGCCCCACGGGATCTTGTGCAGGTACTGCTGGTGATAGTCCTCGGCGTAGTAGAAGGGCCCGGCCAGGCAGATCTCGGTGGTGATGGAACCCAGGCCGGCAGTGTCGAGCACCGCCTGGAACATGTCCTTGGATGATTCGGCGATCGCCAAGTCGTCCTCGTCCGCTGCGTAGATGCCCGAGCGGTACTGGGTGCCGATGTCGTTGCCCTGCCGCATGCCCTGAGTGGGGTCGTGACCCTCCCAGAACGCCTTCAGCAGCGCCTCGAAGCTGGTGGCCGCGGGATCGAACACTGCCAGCACGGCCTCGGTGTGGCCGGTCAGGCCAGAGCACACTTCCTCGTAGCTGGGATTGGGCGTGTGGCCGCCGGCGTAGCCCACGGCCGTGGTGTAGACGCCCGGATGCTGCCAGAAGATGCGCTCGGCACCCCAGAAGCAGCCCATGCCCACCACGATGTGCTTGAAGCCGTCGGGGAACGGCGGTGTCATCGACGTTCCGAGCACGACGTGCGCCGGAGCGACCGGCATCGTCTGGCTGCGACCGGGCAGCGCAGCGTCGGCGTCCGGAATCTCCAGCTTCCTCGACCACAACGCCACGGTGTTTCCTCCTGCTGTGTCTCAAACGCTAGCGACCTAATGTCAAGAGCATGAGCGAGTCGCTGATTCCGGCCGAAACGCTGGAGCGCGTGGGCGAGGTGCTGTCAGGACCGGTCACCGTGGTCATCGACCGTCGGGAGGCGCAGCGCTACGCATACGCCGTCGGCGATGAGAACCCCATCTATTTCGACGAGGTCGCGGCACAGGCGGCCGGGTACCGGACGCTGGTGGCGCCGCCCACCTATGTCACCCATGCCGTGGTGCAGCCGAGAACGGCATCAGACCTGCGCACCGACGGCCTCTACCGCGAGGGCACTCGCATCCGGCTGCAGGTCGACCGGGTGATGTTCGGCGGCGAGGAATGGGACTTTCTCGAACCCGTCTGCGTCGGCGACGAGATCACCGCCATCGTCCGGCTTGCCGCAGTCGACCAGAAGGAGGGCCGCAAGGGGCCGTTCGTGCGGCAGGTGCGCGAGACCACCTTCGTCAACCAATTCGGCGACGAGGTCGCCCGTTCCCGCATGATCGGCATCGCACGATGAGCCCAGCCCCATGAACCCAGCCACCGACACAGGCGCCGCAGCGCCGGATCTCGAGACACTTGAGGCCGGCCAGGAACTGCCGCCAATGCACAAGTTCCCGGACGAGGCGCAGCTCTTCCTCTACAGCGCCGCCAGCCACAACCCGCACCGGATCCACTACGACCGTGAGTACGCCCGCTTCGAGGGGCACGACGACATCATCGTGCATGGTCCGCTGCAGGGCGCATGGCTCACGCAGTTCGTGACGGACTGGGCGGGACCGGGCGCCCGGCTGCTGGGTGTCACATGGCAGAACCGCGCCAGCGGCCTGCCGGGCGAGGAGCTCGTGTTCTCGGGCACGGTGACCTCGGTCGATTCCCAAACGGGCGTCGTCGAGCTGGACATCGCCGAGCACACCTCCGACGGGAGACTGCTCATGCCGGCGACAGCTAGGGTCCGCCTGCCTACCGCGTAGCCCCAGGAGACAACCGCGCATGAAGATCGCCGTCGACTTCCCGTCCATTGCGTTCCGGGAGGGACCCCAGCGAGTGCTCGATCTGGCGAAGGCCATCGAAGACTTGGGCTACGACGAGATTGCGGCATTCGACCATGTGGTGATGGGCCACCCAGGCGAAGGGCGCTTCACCATCTACCCCGCCAGCATGCCCATTCTCGAGGCACTGATGCTGCTGGCGAACGTGGCAGCGGTGACCGAGCGAGTCTCGCTGTCGACCGAGGTGCTGGTGCTGCCGCAGCGCCAGCCCGTGCTGGTGGCCAAGCAGATCTCCACGCTGGACACGCTGTCGAACGGCCGGGTGCGCCTCGGCATCGGCGTGGGCTGGCAGGACTCCGAGTACGACGCCCTCGAGGAGGATTTCCACACCCGGGGGAAGCGCATGGACGAGGCCATCGACCTCATGCGCACCTACTGGGAAGGCGGCCGGATCGAGTACTCGGGCGAGCACTACAACAGCCACGACATGGGCATGGAGCCCGTCTCGCCGCAAGGTGCCGCTATCCCGCTGTGGATCGGCGGCGACAGCCGCGCCGCGTTGCGGCGCACCGCTCAGAAGGGTGACGGCTGGATGGCGTCGGGCGTGAGCGACGAGCGAGCGCTCGAGTGCATGACGGAGATCCGCCGCCGCGCCGAGGAGGACTTCGGCCGCGATCCCGACTCCATCGGCATGCAGCTCATGCTGGCTCCGCCGCCCCGCACCGATGCCGACAAGGGCTTCTACAAGGATTTGGACGCCATCGGCGAGCGGGCCGCCGTGGTCAAGGCGCTGGGATTCGACTGGGCCTCGGTCAATGTCACCGCCATGTTCCAGGCCGGTGCCCGCTCGGTCGAGGCCATGATCGACCGGCTGGGCGAGATTCTCGAACGCATCCGGGCCGAGACCGGCTGAGCCCCGCCAAGAACCCGCTTCCACGGCCGTCACAACGCCGTACAGGCACAACGCACTACAGGTACAACACAGAACAGGCCCATTACAGAACAGGACGGCAACATGAGCCAGCCGCAACTCATCATCGACAACCTCAAGGCCTGCTGGGCGAGCTGCAAGGAGTTCTACGGCTCGCTCGAGGGCGATCAGTGGCAGGTGCAGTCGCACTGTCCCGACTGGACGGTCCACGGCGTGCTGGTGCACCAGGTGTCGGTGGAGCAGGCCCTGTCGGGCTGGCTGCCCGAGTCGGTGGAGACCCCTCCGCCGTTCGGCGACATCGCCGGCTACGTCTCCGCAGCCACGGCCATGAGCGGGCCGGAGCTGACGGCGTTCGCCGCCGAGGTGTGGGACGGCCGTGCAGCGCAGCTCGAGGCGCTCGATGACGAGGTCTTCGACCGCGGGTCGATCACGCCGGTGGGGCCCGGCACCTACGGCCGCTTCATGGCGATCCGGGAATTCGACCACTGGATGCACGAGCGCGACTGCCGCACCCCGCTGGAGATGCCGACCGACAACGGCGGGCCTGCCGCCGAGATGGCTCTGAACGAGGTGCACCTGTCGATCGGCTACATCGCCGGCAAGAAGGTGGGTCTTCCCGATGGCGCCTCCATGCACTTCGACATCACCGGCGCCGTGGAGCGCGACATCTACGTGCAGGTGGAGGGCCGGGCCCGCGAGGTCGATCACGTGGAGAACCCCACCGTCACGCTGCACTGCGACTCGATGGCGTTCATGGACCTCACCTGCGGGCGGATCGACCCTGAGGGCCCGATCGCTGCAGGTTTGGTGACGTGGTCGGGCGATGCCGAGCTCGGCGCGCACGCCGCCCGCAACCTCCGCTTCACGATGTAGTAACTCGCCAAGCCCTGATCTCGACAAGACCCGTCTCGACAAACAAGGAGCACCCACATGTCAGAAACGTCCCTGCCAGTACGGCACCTGTTCAGAATGGACATTGATGCCGACCTGTCCAATGCCGCTCGCATCCGCGGCGGGCCAGCCGGCACCCGGATGGTGGCCTCGGTCGACGGCGGCACCGTCACCGGCGAGCGCATCAACGGCACCATCCTTGGCCCGTCAGGCGACTGGCTGTACCGCGCTGCCGACGGAACTATGCATCTCGATGTCCGCATCTCGATCCGCACCGACGACGAGGTCGACATCCTGATGGAGTACCAGGGGAAGATCTACGGCGACGGCTCGCCGCGGTCCGCGCCCACCTTCCAGACGTCGATGGAAGGCCCGTACAACTGGCTCAACAAGATCCAGGCCATCGGCATCGGCTCGATCGACGACGGCAAGCTGGCCTACGAGGTCTACGAACTGCTGTAGCCGGTCGGCGCCGCCCCGGTGCTGGGTCGGGCTGCATCACCTGGCGCTTGCGGGTCCACGCGGGTAGCCGAACCACATCAGCGGGATGCACAGCGCCTGCAGCGCGCCCAGCAGCAGCCACATCCAGTTATAGAGATGCACCTCGTGGGTGCCGCCGAGCACTGCGATCGCGGCGGCCACGCCGACAGCAGCCAATCCATAGCGCAATGACTGGTGGACGCCGTTGGCGGTGGCGATCGAAGCGGCCCCGATGTCGGCGAGCGCTGCCGAGTTGAGGTGACTGGCAAGCACGCCCAAGCCGAGCCCGAACAGCATCGTCGAGGGGAACAAGGCCAGCCAGTAGCGCACGTTCTCATCGAGGAAGAACAGCAGCCACAGCATGCCGGCGGTGGCGAAGACTGATGCCAAGGTCATCAGCCCCCGGAAGCCGTGCTTGTCGGCCCAGCGTCCGCTCAGGATCGCGACGGCACCTGAAACGACCGGCGCCGGCGTGAACGCCAGCCCGACTCCCAGCAGGCTGTAGCCCCACACTCCCGTCAGGAACAGTGGCCATAATGAGGTGTTTCTGACTCTTCGCGACAGTTTGCCGGTTGTTTCAAGCAGCATCGGCGTGCTGGCGGTGGTGTCTGGTTGGTCATGGTAGTGGTCGGTGT
>NZ_JAPYOK010000025.1:0-41927 GCF_028283155.1 Candidatus Poriferisodalis multihospitum
CACGGTTCCGATCAGCGAGTTCTTTGCCGGCTTCCGTCAGACCGTGCTTGAGCCTGACGAGATCGTCACGGCAGTTGAGTTCGATGCCCTCGACGGTGCTGACCGCTCACATGACCGTCGCGGTGTGTTCGTGAAGCTGGGCCTGCGGAGGGCGCAGGCAATCTCGGTGGTGCATGCCGCCGTGGTCGTGGAGCTCGACGGCGGCCGGGTGGCTGACCTCGTGGTTGCCCTTGGCAGCGTCGCGCCCACGATCATCACCGTGCCCGAAGCGACCGAGCTGGCTGCTGGACGGGAGCTGGCCGAAGCCAACGCCGACATCACGGTTGCTGCCCGCCGGGCCGCAACCCCCATCGACGACATCCGCGGCAGCGGCGAGTACCGCTCGCACACCGTCGGCGTCGTGGTGGACCGAGCGATCACGGCGCTGGCCAGCAACACCGAAGCCGACCGCTGGCCCCGCCAAGCGCCGCGTCTGGCGTTGACGGCGAGCGCTGTTGAAGCCGGGCCGGCGTCGACTGTGTTGACCGAGCCGCACGACACCGTCACGGCGACGGTGAACGGCGTGCAGCGGAGCACAGCGGGGGCTGCGGGCAAGTCGCTGATGGACTGGTTGCGCGACGATCTCGGGCTCACCGGCACCAAGGAGGGCTGCGCCGAAGGAGAGTGCGGCGCGTGCACGGTGCATCTCGACGGCGCTGCCGTGTTCTCGTGCCTGGTGCCTGCGGGCCGAGCTGACGGAGCGAGCATCACCACCGTCGAAGGCGTGGCTTCACCGGCAGGCGAGCTGCATCCCTTCCAGCAGGCCATGGTGGACACTGGCGGCGCTCAGTGCGGGTTCTGCACGCCGGGCTTCGTGATGAGCGCCGTCGCGCTGCTCGACGAGATTCCCGAGCCCACGCCCGAACAGATCACCGTGGGCCTGTCGGGCAACCTGTGCCGCTGCACCGGCTACTGCTCGATCATCGAAGCGGTGCATATCGCTTCGAGTGACGCAGCAGCGGTGCACACCGTGGCCGGGGACCCGTCGTGAGGGAGGGCGCCGCTCCAGGCGAGACCGGTGCGGCTGTCGAGTTGGAGATGCCCGCGGCGACGGCGGGCGGTACCGGCCAGTCGCCGCCGCGTGCCGACGGTCCTGCCAAGGTCGCCGGACTGGCCGGCTACCCAGCGGATCGCATTCCCACCGATGCGCTGTGGGCCTTCGCGGTGTTCACCGATCAGCCCCATGCCCGGCTGCGACGCCTCGATCTCGCCCCGGCCCAGCGCGCTCCGGGTGTCGTGGCGGTGCTGGGTTCAGCCGACGTGCCCTGCAACGAGTATGGGCTGACCAAGTTCGACCAGCCGGTGTTCATCGGTCTCGGGCACACCGGCCGCAGTTCGGTGCCGTGCGACGTGTCGCGCTGGGAGGCCGACCATCTGGCGCTGATCGTCGCCGAGAGCCTCGACGAGGCGCGTGCCGCCGCTGCTGCCATCGAAGTCGAGTGGGAGCCGTTGCCAGTCGTCGCCGATCTGGACTCGGCGCTGGCGCCCGACGCTCCACTCGTGCATCCCTACGAAGACATCGGCTCGAACCTGTACGAGTCGATGCGGACCCGCAAGGGCGACCTCGATGCCGGCTGGGCCGCCGCCGCCGTCACGGTCGAGGCCACCTACGAAGTGCCTTACCAGGAGCACGCCTACCTGCAGCCCGAAGCGGGCACGTCGTGGGTGGATGCCGAGGGCATCATCAACGTCGAGATCGCCGGCCAGTGGGTGCACGAGGACCGCGAGCAGATCGCCCACGCCCTCGACCTGCCGGAGGATCGCATCCGGGTTCGCTATCCGGCCATCGGCGGCGCATTCGGCGGACGCGAGGACACGTCGATGCAGATCGTCCTGGCGCTGGCTGCCCAGCGACTGGCCGAACGGGGCATCGACCGCACCGTCGCCATGCAGTGGTCGCGTGAGGAGTCGATCGTGGGCCACCACAAGCGTCACCGCGGACGCATCTGGGCCCGCTGGGGCGCCGACCGCGACGGCAGGATCACCGCAGCACAGGCCGAAGCCTGGTTGGATGCGGGCTCTTACAACTACACCTCCAACAAGGTGATGGGGAACCTGCATCTGGGTCTCGGCGGGCCGTACGAGCTGCCCAACGCCGCCATCGACACCCATGTCGTGTATACCAACGCCACGCCTGGGGGAGCGTTCCGGGGCTTCGGCGCTCCGCAGGCGGCCTTTGCGGTGGAATGTCAGGTGAACAAGCTGGCAGAAGCGCTGGGCATGGACCCGGTTGACATCCGCCGCGTCAACACCCTGCGCGAGGGATCGCCGAGCATCGCCCACACGCCGATGCCGGCCGGTGTGACCATGCCCGAGGTGATCGAGGCATGTGCCCACGCCGCGGCGCAGCCAGCCGGCTCAGGCAGCGCCTCCTTGGAGAGCGACGCCAGCAGCTCGGGGCTCGATGACCCGATGCCCGATGGGCCGGCGCTCTTCAGCCCGTTCGTTTCGCTGCCGGCGCGGCATTCGTCGCTGCGCCGCGGCAGCGGCTTCGCCTGCGCATTCAAGAACGTCGGGTTCTCCTTCGGCTTCCCCGAGCGATGCGAGGCCACGATCGTGCTGCACGGCGAGCCTGGCGATGACATGCCCGCATCGGTCGAGTTGGCGCACGCCGGCGCCGATGTCGGGCAGGGCGCGCATACCGCGTTCTTGCAGATGGCTGCCGAGGCGACCGGCGTCGACCCGTCCCGTGTTGTGGGCCGCTTCAGCGACACCGGCACATCGGGCGACTCGGGCTCGGCGTCGGCCTCCCGCCTGACGTGGATGGCGGGCAACTCGATCCTGGGTGCCGCCGAGGAAGCCGAGAAGGCATGGCGCGAGGGCGTCCGGCCGGCCATCGGGCACTTCCGCTTCACGCCCCCGCCCACCACCGAGCTCGACCCCGAGACCGGCGAGGGCACCCCGAACTTCACCTACGGCTATGTCGCCCAGCACGTCGAGCTGACCGTCGATGTCGACACCGGCCACATCCGCATCGACCGGGTGATCAGCGCGAACGACGTGGGTCGTGCTATCAACCCACGCTTTGTGGTCGGCCAGATCGAGGGCGCAGTGGCACAGGCGCACGGTCACGTGCTCAGCGAGTACCTGCGCAGCCGCGACGGTCGGCTGCTGAACCCCCGCTTCAGCACCTACCTGATCCCGGGCGTCGGCGACATCCCGGTAACGACAGAAAGCGTGGTGTTGGAGCTGGCCGATCCGCTGGGACCCTTCGGTGCCCGCGGTATGGCAGAGATGGGCGTGATCCCCTATGCACCGGCCGTGGCCGCAGCGCTGGCTGACGCAACCGGCGTCTGGATGGACGACTTCCCGCTGACGCCGGAGCGTGTCTGGGCGGCGCTCAAGTCCGCGCGCGACAACGGCTGAGACCCGGTTTCTGGCAGCACCGCCGTCGGGCCGATAACCCAACGGGCCGCCCGATACCGCAGTCCTACACTCCGAAGCGTGGCAGCGAGATCACGGCCGGATGCGACCGAGCGCGTGATGGAGCTGGTGATGTACCTGCTCGCTCGCGATGTGCCCAAGACGCGTGAGGAGATCTGGCGCGACACCGGGCTGTACGCGCCCGACGGCACCACCGACAAGCGCCAGCTGGACAGTGCCCGTGCCTCGTTCGAGCGCGACAAGGCGCTGATTCGCAACCTCGGCGTGCGCATCACCGAGTCGATCGAGCACGACGGCGCCACGTCGTACACGATCCGCCGAGAGGACTACTTCCTGCCAGACCTGCAGCTGACGCCCGACGAGCAGCTCGCACTGCGCTTCGCTGCAGCTCGGGTGGACATCGGCGAGACCTGGGATCTCGAAGCCGTCGCCAAGCTCACGAGCACCGAGACCGCTGCGAGCGGCGGGGACGGATCGCTGTCAGCAGACGTGGCGCTGGAGACGGCTGCCGCGCAGCAGACCGCCGGGTCGCTGCTGCCGAGGCTGGCCGCTGCGTCTGCCGAGCGCGCGCAGGTCCGATTCGCGTATGGGGGCCGGCAGCGCGACGCCCAGCCGCTGGGTCTGCTGTGCCGGGCGGGCTACTGGTACTTGGCTGCACGCGAAGACGGCGTGGTGAAGACGTTCCGGGTGGATCGCATGGAGAGCGACGCGGACGTGGGGGAGCGAGGGGCATTCGCCCGCGCCGATGTCGATGTCGCGGCGCTGCTGCCGAGCGAGCCGATGGAGATCGACTTCGGCGACGACTTTGTGGCCCGGGTACGGATCGACGCCACCATGGCGCAGCAGCCCACGGCCGAACGAGGTCGCGTGGTCGAGCGGCATGACGACGGCTCGGTGACGGTGACGGTGCGGGTGCGCAACCGCGCCGCGTTTCGCGTCTGGCTGCTGGACATGGGCCGCCATGCCGTCGTGGAATCGCCGCCGGAACTGGTCGACGAGGTCACCTCGTGGTTGCGAGCACTGGCGAGCGATGCCGGGGACGGCGACCGGTGAGGGGGCCCAGTACATCGACGAAGATCGAGCGCCTGCTGGCCATCGTGCCGTGGGTGGTCGAGCGAGGCGGCGCCACCGTGGGCGACATCGCCGAGCGATTCGAGATGCGTCCGGCTGCCGTGTACGACCTGCTGCTCGCCGCCATGTGTTACGAGGTGACCGGGGCAAGTGCCTATGAGAATCTCGGCATCGTCGTGTTCGGCGACGACGGCGAAGCCGGCGAGGCGTGGGTGCATGTCGAGCCGGGAGCGATGCTGGATCGGCCGCTCGACTTGTCGGTGCCGCAGGCGTTCGGGATCCTCGTAGCGGGTCAGTCCGCACTGGCCCTGCGCGGCGCCGACCGGACGGGTGCGCTGGCGACCGCACTCGACAAGCTGCGCGCGGCGTATGGCGAGCGAGTACGGGTATCGGTGGATCTGCCGCTGCCGCGCAGCTTGCCGACGCTGCGGGAAGCCGTACGCGCTGGCACCACCGTCAGCATCCACTACTACACCCCGAATACCGACGCCGTCAGCGAGCGTCGGGTGGACCCGCTGGACGTCTCGCTGGCCGATGGCCACTGGTACCTGCGGGGCTGGTGCCACCTGCGGCAGGATCTGCGCTCGTTTCGGGTCGACCGCATCGAGGAGTGCAGCGACACCGGCGAGCCGCACGGCCGTTCGGCCGAGCTCCGCGAGGCGCCAGGCAGCCCGGCCGAGCCCCGCGAGGCGCCAAGTAGCTCAGCCGAGCTCAGCGCCGTTGCGCCTGCGGAGGCCGACGAGACGACCGATGTGGTGCTGTCGATCCCCCGCGACGACTTGTGGCAGGTGGAGGCGTATCCCTCGCGCGAGGTACGCGATGACGGCGACCGGTGCATCGTGACGTACGCGATCCGCAGCCCGTTCGTGCTCAGCCAGATGCTGCTGCGCCTCGGCGCCGCTGCGCACGTCGTCAACGCGGTGGAGCTGCCACCCGAGCTTGCCGAAGCTGGCAGTGCCGCTGCCGCGTCGATCCTGGAGCTCTACGCGACCTGACGATCTGGCTCAGTCGACCAGCTCCACGACCAGGCCGTAGTGGTCGGATGGCACCACCCCGTCGACGGATTCGGTACCGATCAGCCGGACGCTCGTGATGTTGCCCTGCGGGACCGGGCGCGGCGTCGACACGAACACGTAGTCGATGCGCCGGTTCGGCCACATGGCTTGGTGCAGGTAAGGGTTCTGACCGCTCCAGGTGAAGCCCGGGCCGTCGCCTGCCTGAGCCCAGACATCGCTCCAGACCAACCCCGGCACTGGCGGCGGGCGTTCGCCGGTCAGCAACCGGATCTCCTCGGAGCTCGGGACGGCGTTGAAGTCGCCTGCCATGACGATCGGGAAACCCTCGGGATCGTGATGAGGTGCCGCCAGCTCGCACAGCGTGGACACCTGTGCCTGGCGGATCTCGCTGAGATGGAAGCGGTGCTCGAGGTGGGTGCAGATGACCGCCATTTCGCCGTCTCCGCGGGCGATCCGGGCCACGACAGCGGTCCGGTGCCCGGACTGCTGGCCCTCGGGCGACGACGGATCGCCGACCGCCAGCGAGTGCGAGCTGGATTCGATGATCGCTGTGCGGCTGAGGATTGCATTGCTGAACGACAGTCCTCGTCGCCCGAAGCGCGGGTGGTGCGCCACGTTCATGCCCAGCGCGTCGCCGAGCTGGTCGGCCTGGTTCGCGCCGTCTTGCTCGGCCCAGATCTCCTGACAGCACACGATGTCGGCGTCGAGTTCGGCAAGGGTGGCGGCGATGACCTCGTGGCGGGCCTCCCAGTTGTCGCCGAAGCGCCACCACAAGTTCCAGGTCACGATGCGCACGGCGTCACCGTAACGGCCACGTATCGTCTGCGGCGATGTCAACGGACCAAGCCACCGACCAGATCTACCTGCGCGACGCGTACGAGCAGGCCGTCGAGGCGACCGTGGTCGCCGTGCGAGACGATGCCGTCGCGCTCGACCGAACCGTGTTCTATGCGACCGGCGGCGGCCAGCCCCATGACACCGGCACGCTCGTTGATCAGAACGGCAACACCTGGCAGGTGCGCAACGTCCGCAAGGAGGGCGATCTCATCTGGCACTGGGTGGACTCCGAGCCGCCGCCGGCAGGAACGACGGTCACCGGCACGATCGACTGGGAGCGGCGGCTGCGGCTCATGCGCACGCACACTGCGTTGCACATCCTGTGCGGCGTCATCTGGAACGAATGGGGGGTGCTGGTGACCGGCGGGAATATGGAGCCGCTGGCTGCCCGCATGGACTTCGAGTTCAGCCCGCTGCCTGAGGGCTTCGCGGCACGGGTCACCGAGCTGGTCAACGCCGAGATCGCCGCGGATCGGCCCATCGAGGTGAGCTTTCTGGAGCGTTCGGTGGCGCTGGCCGATCCCGAGCTCATCCGCACCAAGGTCAACCTGATCCCCGAATGGGTGACCGATATCCGGGTGGTGGACATCGTGGGCCTCGATCGCCAGGCAGACGGCGGCACGCACGTGGCGTCCACCGGTGCCGTGGGCCGCTTCGAGATCACCAAGACCGAGTCGAAGGGGAAGGGCAACAAGCGCGTCCGCATGGTGCTCCACGACGCTTAAGCAAGCGGCCCGCTCTTGGCGGGCGCGCGTCTGTTCGGTACCTTGGAACAAATGACTCCCCGGGAGCCGCTGGGCGGGACGCGCACGGTTGCGCCGTCTGCTCGCCGGACGGCTACGTCTCGATTCGGCGCTTCCCGGCGTGAGGGGCACGATGCGTCGGCGTTCTATGAACGCTTCACTCCGCCGGCGCTGTCTGATGACGACAGGGTGGCTCGGGGGCCTGACTTCGATGCCGAGTTCGCCGATCGCATCGGCGACGGCTGCTTTTGTGGTGATGCCCGGCAGATGACTGCGCTTCCAGATGCCTCTGTAGCGCTGGTGGTCACCTCACCGCCGTACTTCGTGGGCAAGTCGTACGAAGATGCCATCGCCGCCGGCACCGACGATCGCATCCCCACCAGCTATTTCGACTACCTCGCGATGTTGAGGGACGTCTTTGCGGAGTGCGTGCGGGTGCTGGAGCCGGGCGGTCGCATCGCCGTCAACGTGGCGAACCTGGGCCGCAAGCCGTACCGCAGCCTGTCGGGCGACGTGGCGAAGATCTTCGAAGAGCTCGGCCTGCTGCTACGCGGCGAGATCGTGTGGCAGAAGAGCAAGGGCTCGAGCGGGTCGTGCGCATGGGGGTCGTTCCGCAGCCCGTCCAACCCGACCCTGCGCGACACCACCGAGCGCATCGTGATCGCCAGCAAGGGCCGCTTCGACCGGGCGCGTTCGGCCGCGCAGCGCCGAGACGAGGGCCTGCCGCATCGCAGCAGCCTGTCCACCGACGAGTTCATGGAAGCCACCATCGACGTGTGGGACATGGGGCCCGAGAGCGCGCAGCGGGTGCGGCATCCGGCGCCGTTCCCGCTCGAGCTGCCCCGGCGCCTGATCGACTTGTACACCTACGAGGACGACCTGGTGCTCGACCCGTTCATGGGCTCGGGCACGACGCTGGTCGCGAGCGTGCTGTGTGGCCGGCGGCCGGTGGGCTACGACCTGAATCCCGACTACGTGGACTTGGCACGCGCACGAGTTGCAGCCGCCACTTCGGCCCCGCGTGAAGCGCTGCGCAACACCGAACAGCCACCGCTCTTCGAGATGAGCACCGCGGCGCCAAAGGCAATTGCTGACGCGATGATCGCTGACGCCTTTGTCGGCCAGGCGGTGGAAGCCGGTCGCAAAGCCCACGACATTGCCAGCGAACTGCTGGAACGTTCAGGCTTCGAGCTTGTGCGAAGCCCCGCCACGGTGCGCGGGTCGGGGGTGAAGCTCAGCTTCTTGGTGGCCGACCGCGCGAACCGTGAGTGGTGGATTGATGTGGCGGGGGCGTTCACGACCGTGCGGCCGGGGCTATTGCGAGCTGAGACACTCTGGAAGGCGCTGGGGCGAGCATCGGTATTGGCCTCGGCCCAGCCGGGCGCACGCCTGCTGTTGCTGACGCCGCATCTGCCTCGTGTGGGCGCCGAAGGCGACCGGGCACTGCACATCCTCGGACCGTCCGCCGTCTTCGATGTCATCGAGCTGTTCGACGAGGCTGCCGTGGCCAGGCTCGAGAGCTATGCCGACGGTGCTGCGGCCCCGCTCGCCGGCTTCTGGGACGACAGCGAGATCGACACCGAGCCTTAGCGAAGCTCAAACGCCGTCGATGCGCTTGAACAGCTCGGCGTAGGCGAGTCCGGCCTGCTGGCCGCTGGCCGCTGCGACAGCGTCCACCCAGTCGGCGAAGCGCTGCACCTGGGCGGGGTCGTCAGGGTCGGTGATGTCGTGCGTGGTCACGAATTGGGTGCGGTGGCACAGCAGCGCCTCGGTTTTGGCGGCAGTCCAGCCCTCGACGTTCTCCGCGTGGTCGGGCTCGTCGGCCTCGAACAGCAGCAGCTCGTCGGGGCGGTGCGGCGGCAGGCGCAGCTCAGGGAAGAAGAACGGATCGCGTGCAGCCACCACGCCTTCGACGGCCAGCAGTCCCGCGTGGCGATGATCGGGATGGAGCCGGTAGCGCTTCCACGGGTCATGGCCCAGCACGACGGTGGGCCGCAGTTCCCGGATGGCTTGCGCGACCTGCGCACGGGTCGCGAGGTCGCTGTCGAGTTCGCCGTCGACGTGGCCGCCGAAGCGCACCTCGCCGGTTGCACCGAGCGCGGCAGCGGCGGCACGCTGCTCGTCCTGGCGGGTTCGTACCAGCGCCACCTGGTCGCAGTCGGCATCCCAGGTGCCCTTCGAGCCGTCGGTGCAGATGAAGTGGTGGACGACCGCGCCAGCGGCTCCCCACTTGGCCAGCGTCGCCCCGCAGTCGAACTCGGCATCGTCGGGGTGTGCGGCAATGACCAGCGCCGATGCCGGCACCGCCAGGTCAATCGAGAAGCCGGTGTCAGCAGTCATCGCTTGCTGCCGGTGGTCGCTCAGCGAGATGCACCGCAAGATCGTCGGGTGTGTCGATGTCGAATTCGAGTGCTGCGACCCGCCGCACCTGCAAGTTGAGTCCGCAGCGCCGCGCTTCGTCGCAATGAGCACTGAACGAGCCGGGTCCGTAGTGAAGCTCGAAGTCGGTGCCCAGCGGCAGCGCCATCACGTTGGTGCCGTCAAGATGCCGGTCGGGCACGATCGTCACGGTGCCCGGCTCGGCCAGCCCTCCGAGTGTCTCGGCTCGCGGCAGATCACCGTGGGCGATCACGACGTGCTGCGGCCAGCGGCCATCAGATGCGGCCTCGCTGTCGGTCGAGTCCCGCCAGGGCGGTGACTCGTCCGGGGTCGCAGCCGACAATTGCGCGAGGGCAGCAGTGAGGGCGCCATTCAGTCCCCGAACCTCGATTCGCAGCGGATGGGCCCCCACCGAATGAGCCCATTCGGCCACCTCGTCGTTGTCGCACACCACGAGCGCCGGCATGCGACCGGCGGCCTGCACGACCCGCGCGGCCATGGAACGAGCCAACCCGGCCCGCTCACCGGCTGGAAGCTGCGGGGCGAGCCGCCCCTTGGCGAGCTCGAAGTCCTTCACGGGGATCAGCACCACCGCTTCGGGGTCGCCGCGATCAGTCACCCGCGGCGAGTGTATGGGCACGCTCGGGCGTGATGGCGAGACGGCCGCTCGGCCGGGGGCTGGTGGGCTGCAGCGACCGATGACGGAAGCGGCTCGGTCGGCGGCCCCGGTTTGCTAGGACAAGACGGTGCTGACTGAGCCTCCTGAGGGGTGGGTGCGACCGTGGTGGGCTGAGCGCCAGCTCGACCCGGGCTCGGCCGCGCATGCGTCGGAGCCCAGCAGGGTCCGCTACTGGCTCGGTGCCCGTCAGGTTTCGGACACCGTGCTGGCGAACACGGTGGGCCGTTCATGGACGACGATCGGGATGCCGGAGACGTTCGATCGCGCAGACATCGACCCTCGCGGCCTCGTGGCGCTGTCAGGCTGGTCACTGGATTGGTGGGTGCGGGCCGGCGAGGAGTGGGTCTGCCCGTCGCGGGCGGCCGCAGTGCGGCAGCGCTTGGTGGACGGGATGCCGGTGGTGGAGACCGTGCTGCGGGTCGGCGGCGGCGATGTGGTGCATCGGGTTGCAGCGGCCCGGGGCGCTTCCGTCCAGCTTGCTGACGCCGAACGGCACGTCAAGCGGCAGCGAGGCCCGCAGGCGACTGGAGACCGCACGAGCGCCGTTCCCGAAGTGTTCGTGGTGGAGATCACCAAT
The DNA here is from genome assembly GCF_028283155.1 of Candidatus Poriferisodalis multihospitum. NCBI lineage: Bacteria > Bacillati > Actinomycetota > Acidimicrobiia > Acidimicrobiales > Candidatus Poriferisodalaceae > Candidatus Poriferisodalis > Candidatus Poriferisodalis multihospitum. The sequence goes on from NZ_JAPYOK010000025.1 coordinate 10,726, forward strand.
GGCACGCCTGCGCCCGTGGCGGTTGCGCTCGCTGCACGGCCGTACAACCTGGGTGCGTTCCAGCATGAGGACGACGAGATCTGGGAGTGGTCGAACGCGTGGGGCATAGACGAGATCACCGTTGACGGCCGGGTGATGACGCTCAACGACGGTCATCGTCACACGACGAACCATGCGGCCGTGATCTTCGATCGCGCACCGGGCGACGTAGTAGTCGGCAGTCACGGGGTTGATTGCGTCGCCGCGCTGGTGGAAGCAGGCGAGCAGGCCACCGCAGGGCAGCCAAGTTCGGTACCGGTGAGCATCGGGGACTCCTCGTCACTTCCGGATGCTGCGTCGACGCTGCGATCCGAGCCGGCATCGACGCCGCAGCCCGAGCGGGCTCCGGTCTCGGTGACGTGTCCGCAGCACCTGGCCAATGCGGCGGCGGTCTTCCCGCTGGTCGCCGGGGCGACATTGCGCGCCGCCATTGTCGAGCGAGGCTTGGCCTTCGAATGGGACGACGCCGGTAACCCAGCGCTCGGCGCCGCCGTGCTCGATGCGGTGCCCGGCGTGGACAGGGTGGCCAATGGCTGGCGCTTGCGTGTCGATGCGGGTTGCCGGCTCGAACTGCCCGCTGGCCGGTTGGCAGATGCTGCGCTCGCGGCACGCTCGGCGCAGCTGCTCTCGACGGCGCCGTTCGATGACGGCCCTGGCGTCGTCGGCCCGATGCTCGCCCCGGCGGTGCACACCGATGCGCAGTTCGCCGGCGACGACCTCGTGCAGCTGCTGGCGCTCATCGAGTCGGGTGTGCCCGAACAGGTCCGCGATCTCCTGTTGCGCCAGGCCCAGGCGCAGGATTTCTCCGGCGTCACCACCAGCATGGGCATATCGGTAACGGGCACCTCGCTGGTGCTCGCCGAGCATCTGCTGTCGCTGCATCCCGATCCGGCATTTGCCGAGGCCATCTCAGAGTTCGTGACAGCGGCGGCACGGTGGTTGCTGCACGGCAAGAAGGAGCTGCAGGAAGAGCCTTGGGCTGTCCGCGAAGGCTTGCGGGCGGGCTACCGGCTGCTACTGCAGATCGGTGCTGAGCGCGCGGCGAGAGCCTTGCAGCGCGAGGCAATCTCGCTACCTGAGGCACTGCGGGTTGACGTGGCCGACTCAGCGGGCTCACGTACCAGCCTCCCGGGACGCCGCCGCGTTGGCCTGCATGCTGCCGACGGTGGTGCCGACGCAATCGCGTCCCCGTCTTTCTACCGCGATCGGTTGGGGCGACTGCCGTGGGAAGCATCGTGGGACGACACGCCAGCACCGCCGAGCCAGCGCTGGGAATGGCTGTCGCACGACACTGGGCTGTGGATCCACGCTGCGGTGCCGTGGGCGCCGCCGTTGCCGTTCGTGGGCGCCGAGCCGGCCGACGGCGCGCCTGCGGACTTCGTGGACGACACTGCCGCGCTGTGCGGTCACGACATGGTGGCAACCGCACTGCTGGCCTTCGCCGAGGCTCGACCGGCGCCCGGACGCGCCTTCGAGCGGCTTGAGGCACTGGTCTCAGTGGCATCGCCGACGCTGAACTGGCCGACCTACATGCACCCAACGCTGCGCACGGGCACCAACGGGACGGGGCACGACCTGATGGTGGGCGGCCTGTTCACACGAACGCTGCTGCGGTTGCTGGTCGACGTTCCCGACGACCATTCGGCCAGCAGCGGAGAAGCAGGTCGCGAACCGGCCCGCCTGCGGCTCGCGGCGCATTGGCCAGCGACGTGGCTGGGTCAACCGGTCGAAGTGCACAACGCGCCGACACGCATCGGGGCAGTGTCATGGGCGGTCCGCTGGCACGGCGAACGACCGGCGCTGCTATGGGAGGTGGTGCCACACGACCCGGGCGCCGTGGCACCCGAAGTCACGGCTCCAGGACTGGACGCAGCGTTCACGGCCACGGGCTGGCAGGGCGAAACGCTCCTCGCAGCACCGCGCCCGCCGTAGCCGGTCTTCCGTTCGGCACGGGGTCGGCAACTAGGTTCACATCCATGACGGCCCGGCCGAGCCTCACGTTCGAGCGGCGCTGCTGGGAAGCCGGCGAGACGACTGTTGTCGGCGTGGACGAGGTGGGCCGCGGCGCCTGGGCCGGCCCCTTGACGGTCGGCGCGGTAGTGGTCTCGCCGCACGGTCGCGTGAACGGCATCCGCGACTCCAAGGCGCTCCGCCCCGAGGTGCGCGAGCAGCTGTTCGAGCGCATTGACGACTGGGCCCGTGCGTGGTCGGTAGGGCATGCAACCGCCGCCGAGTGCGACGAGTTGGGCATGACCGATGCCCTACGGCTGGCCACGCGCCGGGCCCTGGACCTGCTGCCGGCCGAGCCGGACCGCGTGCTGCTCGACGGCAAGTTCAACTTCGTGGACTGGCGTCCCAGCCGGGCGATCGTGGAGGGCGACCGGCGCTGCCTGTCGATCGCGGCGGCATCGATCATGGCCAAGGTCGTGCGAGACCGCATCATGACCGTGCTGGCCGGCGACTTCCCTCCCTATGGGTTCGAGTCGAACAAGGGCTATCCCGCGCCCGTCCACCGTGCCGCGCTGGCCACCCATGGACTGTGCGCCATCCACCGCCTGAGCTGGTCGTTCACCGAGGCACTGCCCGATGCCGAGCCGGTACCGAACGCCGCCCACAGCGATGCCTCGACGGCGCTGGCGACCTACTCGACGGCTTTCGCCGGACCCGACACGACATTGTTCTGACGCGCCGTTGCGACGAGCGAGCGCCGGCCGCAGTTCACGTGCCGCATCGGAGTGAAGCCGCGTGCCCTGGGCTGCTAGAAGAAGGCAGCTTCACAGAGAGGCCCCTGATGAGTGCGAACGACGACCCCAACGCCCAACAGCGCGAGTTCTGGCGCAACGCAGACGTGTGGGTGCAGGAGCAGGAGCGACTGGACGCACAGCTCGGCCATATCGGCCTAGCGGCGATGGAGACCGTGGAGGGCCTGCCGACGGAGGCCAACGTGCTGGACGTGGGCTGCGGCTGCGGCCAGACGACGCTGCAGTGGAGCGAGCGCGTCGGCGGTTCGGTGCTGGGCCTCGACATCAGCGAGACGCTGATCGACGTGGCCCGCCGGCGCGGCGCAGCGCATGCCGCCGAGCGTCCCGAGACGGCGCCGATCGCATTCGAGATCGCAGACGCCCAGACGGCGGACATCGCCGCGCTCGGTGCTGCTGCCTCGGGCCGCAACGGGGTCTTCGGCGGCTTCGACCTCGTCTTCTCGCGCTTCGGCGTGATGTTCTTCGCTGATTCGGCGGCGGCGTTCGCAAATCTGCGCGCCGCCACGCGGCCGGGCGGGCAGCTTGCATTCGTCTGCTGGCAGACGCCGCGCCAGAACCCGTGGCTGGTCACTGTCAACAAGGCGGTGCTGGAGATCGTGGAGATGCCCGACGGCGGGGGGCCGGCAGTGGATCCGTTCGCATTTGCCGATCCCGACTTCGTGAGCGACATGCTCGATGCAGCGGGGTGGTCGGAGGCTGGCTTGGAGTCGTTCGAGACCGAGGTGCTGTACGGCGTGGGCAGCACGCTTGCCGACACTGCGCAATTTGCCATGGACCTGGGCATCGCCCGGCGGGCGCTGGCCGGGCACCCGCCCGAAGTGCACGCTCAGGCAAAGAACGCCGTCATTGCAGCGCTCGCGCCTTTCGAGACGCCGAAGGGCGTGATCTTCCCTGCCGCTGCGTGGATCGTCACGGCGCGCAACTGATCCGGCAGACGGTCGCCCGCGCTCCCGCTTGATGCGAGGCCCAGCCGGCTCGACGGCAGAAGGCACGGGTTTGGCACACTCGCGGGCGATGATCGACGAACCGAGCTGGACGATAGGGATCGAGGAGGAATATCTCCTCGTCGATCGCGACAGCGGCGCATTGGTGCAGGCCCAGCCGCCCGGGCTGATCGAACGGGTCGCCGAGCTGCGCCACGGGCTCGTGAGCCCGGAGCTCTTCAGCGCGCAGATCGAGATCGGCACCGGCATCTGCCGCGACATGAAGCATCTGCGCGCCGATGTCGGGCTGCTGAGGCTTGCGGTCACCGAGGCCGCTGCGGAACATGGGCTTGCGCCGATTGCCGCGTCCACCCATCCGTTCGCCAGACCGGAGGAGCTCCAGATCACCGACAAGGAGCGCTACCGGGTTCTGGCCGACGATCTCCAGGACATCACGCGCCAACTCGTCATCTCGGGGCTGCATGTGCACGTGGGCATCGAAGACCCCGAGCTGCGCATCGACCTGATGAACCAGGTGACGTACTTCCTGCCGCATCTGTTGGCCGTGTCGACCTCGTCGCCGTTCTGGCAGGGCCGCGACACCGGGCTGGCCAGCTACCGCTCGGCGGTGTACAAGACGCTGCCGCGCACGGGCCTGCCGCCGAAGTTCGACTCGTGGGCGGAGTTCCGTCGCCATGTCGATGTGCTCGTGAACGCCGGGATCATCGAGGACTCGTCGAAGGTCTGGTGGGACATCCGGCCCTCCGAGCGCTACCCGACGCTCGAAATGCGGGTCACCGATCTGCCGACCCGCATGGAAGACACCATCGCCATCGCGGCTGCGTATGTCTGCCTGCTGCGGATGCTGTGGCGGCTGCGTGACGGGAACCAGCGATGGCGCAGCTACGCGAACTTCCTCATCGGCGAGAACCTGTGGCGCGCCGAGCGCTACGGCATCGGCGGCTCGCTGATCGATTTCGGCAAGGGCACGCTGGTGCCCTACGAGCACCTGGTCGACGAGCTCATCGAGCTGGTGATGCCTGATGCCGAGGCGCTCGACTGCGTCGACGAGATCCGCCACCTCCGCACCATCTGCGAACACGGCACGTCAGCGAACCGTCAGCTCGCCGTGTATCAGGCGGCGCTGGATGTCGGCGCCGATCACGACGAGGCCCTCGCCGAAGTTGTGCAGCACCTCATCGGCGACACGCTGGCGCCGCCTGCCGACGACGATTAGCTGCAGGCGCCGTCTGCGCTGATCCCGCGATGGCTGTAGCACAGCGGTGTCGCCAGGACGCTGCGCAGCGTGTACGGCCCCAGGTCGGTGGTGAAGTCGTCGCCGCCATTGTCACCCAAGGCCCTGATGTCTGCTGCCATCTGGGCGACGATCAGCAACCGGTAGCCACGCACCGAGTCATCCGGCTGCCCCACGACATCCACAATGACTTCCAGGAGATCTCCCGCCGGGTCGGGTGCCGAAGCGGTCCTGACGCGCGACCGAGGCTCGTTTGAGGCGATGGTCGCTACGACCCGGTCGACGAGCTGAGCGAATGTGTCGGCACTCGTGTCGCCGTCGATGTCGGCACTGGCCTGCGCGGTGATGTCGAGGGCGGTCTCCGGTGACAGCGGCGCCAGGTAGTTCGAGCTGGCCCAGCCGACGATCGGTCCCGCTTGGACCTCGTGCCACGTGCTCGTGGCGAGATCGCGGGAGCGGCCGGTCGCGGTCACTCCCGCAACGCCGATCCTCGCGAACGCCGCTTCGGCCTCGGCATCACGGACCAGCAGCGCGCTCTCGGCTGGCGACTGCGGTGACAACTGCAGCGTCAGCGTTGCGACAACCTCGCCGTTGGGAACATCGCGCACATTCAGCCAATCGTCGTAGGCGACGCCGATGACGCCGAGTTGCGTGCCGGCCGCGGGCCCGAACGCCGCCGGAGTGCCCGGCAGTTCTGTGTCAGGCGTCGTCGTGGCGGCAGGCTCTGCCGTAGCCGCGGAAGTAGCGGTGACGACCGTCGGCGAAGGTGTCGCAGCGTCCGCCGGTGCGCCTGCGGTCGTGGTCGGCAGCGGCGACGTTGCAGGCTCGTCACGGGCGCCCGCCGTGGTGGCCGCAGCGGCGACGTCCGTTGTCGATCGTGCCGGTTCCACCTCCGTCGCGCTCAATGCCACGAACAACGACAGCACCGAGATCACCAAGGCGGCAAAGGCCATAGCGGCAACAAGTCGGTTCGTCATGAATCCGCCATGGCGGCAGGCAAGCTCACTGAGGTTCCGGTATATCGCAGCACCGGACGGATCTGGCGGCACCAGGCACGAGCGGGCAGCCAGCTCGTCCCTTCTGTGCTGTGAGCGCGTTCGCGTTGCGGCGGCTGATTGCAAGGGAGTGATACTGGTTTGATACCATCACGTCCATGGCGATGACGCTGCGATTGACCGACGACGAGCAGGAGGCTCTGCGTCAGCGAGCCGCGCTCGACGGCACTTCCATGCAGGAGGCAGCTCGGCGCGCGGTGCGCGAGTACGTCGTCAAGGCCTCCCATCGCGACCGGGTAGCGGCAGCGGCTGATCTCATCACGGATCGTCACGCCGATGCGCTCCGGCGACTCGGCGAGTGAACGAGAGCGTCGAGTACCTCTCGGCTGAGGATCTCGTCGAGCTCGCTCGCCGGCTGCTCGGCGATCCTCCGCCGATCCGGGATATGGGACTGCTCGGAGCCGCAGCGGCTCGGCCCCAGGCATCGGCGTTCGGCGAAGACGCGTACCCCGACATCTGGACCAAGGCCGCAGCGCTGCTCCACTCAGTGGTGAACAACCATCCGCTCGTCGACGGCAACAAGCGCCTCGGCTGGCTCGCAACCGCTGTGTTCTTGGAGCTCAACGACGCCAGTGTCAGCACCACCACGAACGACGCCGTCTACGACCTCGTCATGACCGTCGCCTCAACCGACCTCGCCGTCGACGACATCGCGGATTCACTACGCGCCATGCACGCTCGTGTGTGATCTGTAAGCCGCTTCGAGATTGAGCCACAACTGCGCCGATGTGCCGAGTGCCACGGAGATCGACTCGGCTAGATCCTCGGTGATCTCGACCTGCGCATCGAGGATTCCCGAGACGATGTGCGCAGGTTGGCCCATCAGCTTCGCAAGCTGCGGCATTGTCCAGCCACGCGCAGCAAGTTCGTCTGCCAAGTGCTCGCCGGGCGGGAATACCTCTGCAGCTACAAGCTTCGAAGACAAGTTCACGCACCTCCACCATCACTGATGGCCCAAGCAACTGTCAGTGAATCGATCGGCAAGCAGCAGTCAGCCATCGCAATCTCAGAAGCGGCACTAGCGCTCATGAGCGGTCGTGCGCCACTACCGCCATCCCGTTCAAGATCGTACGATGACCGCTGGTGTGCGGGGTCGCGGTCGTGAGTTCGGGGACGTTGTGAGCGAGTACATGTCGCCCGAGCAGCTGGCCCGTCGGGACATCGACGAGCAGCTGACGGCGTGCGGCTGGGTGCTGCAGGACTTCAAGTCAGTGGCGGTGGCTGCAGCTCGAGGCGTTGCCGTTCGTGAGGTGCCGACCACGGCCGGCCCTGCCGACTACGTGCTGTACGTGGACCGTCAGGCGATCGGTGTCATCGAGGCCAAGAAGGCTGGCATGACGCTCACTGGTGTTGAGCCGCAGACGCGTAAGTACCAGGCCGCATACCCGGAGGCCTGGCCTGCCATCGAGGTCAATGGGGCATTGCCGTTCGGCTACGAATCGACCGGCACCGAGACCCGGTTCACCAGCGGGCTGGACCCCGTGCCGGCGAGTCGTCGAGTGTTCACCTTCCATCGGCCCGACACGTTGGCGCGTTGGCTGGCGAACCATGCCGGTGGGAAGGACTCCGGGCTCGGCCTGCGTGCCGGCGTGATGCATCTGCCAGGTCTTGACGCTGATGCTGGGCATCTATGGCCTGCGCAGGAAGAGGCCATCCGCAACCTTGAGCAGTCGTTCAAGGACAACCGCCCTCGGGCCCTGGTGCAGATGGCCACCGGCTCGGGCAAGACGTTCACGGCTGCCAACGTCTGCTATCGCCTGCTGCGACATGCGGGCGCCGAGCGGATTCTCTTCCTCGTCGACCGAGCGAATCTCGGTCGTCAAGCACTCCGGGAGTTCCAAGGATTCGCCACGCCCGACGACGGCCGCAAGTTCACCGAGATCTACAACGTCCGCCATCTCACGTCGTCACGACTCGACATAGCCAACGAAGCGGCCACGAAGGTCCACATCTGCACGATCCAGAGGCTGCATTCGATCCTGCGAGGCGATGACGAGCTCGACGAGGCTCTGGACGAGAAAAGCGGCTTTGAGATCGCTCCGTCTGAGCCGATCGAGGTTGCCTACAACCGGCTGGTACCGATCGAGTCTTACGACCTGATCATCATCGACGAGTGCCACCGCTCTATCTACGGCGTGTGGCGGCAGGTGCTCGAGTATTTCGACGCCTTCCTCGTGGGCCTGACGGCAACTCCGGGCATGCAGACGTTCGGGTTCTTCGACCAGAACTTGGTTATGGAGTACGGGCACGCCCAGGCAGTGGCTGACCGCGTGAACGTGGACTTCGACGTGTTCCGCATCCGCACGGAGATCACTGAGTCCGGCGGCACGGTCCCCGCCGAATTCGTCACCAAGTTCCGCGACCGTGACACACGCGAGCACCGGTTGGAGAAGATCGACGAGGACATCACCTACGACGCCAACCAGCTCGACAGAAGCGTGGTGGCGCCTGACCAGATCCGCACCGTTGTGCGTGCGCTGCGGAGTTCGCTTCCCGAGATGTTCCCCGACCGCGAGCGGCGGGAAGACGGCTCGCTTCGGCACATCCCCAAGACGCTGATCTTCGCCAAGGACGACAGCCACGCCGACGACATCGTGCAGGCCGTCCGCCAGGAGTTCAACCTGGGCAACGAGGGCGCAGTGAAGATCACCTACCGCTCAGGAGACGCCGGCAACAAGCCCGAGGATCTGCTGGCCCAGTTCCGCACCAGCTACGAGACCCGCATCGCCGTGACGGTGGACATGATCGCGACCGGCACCGATGTGAAGCCGATCGAGTGCGTGGTGTTCATGCGCATGGTGCGCAGCCGCAACTTCTTCGAGCAGATGAAAGGACGCGGCGTGCGGGTGATCGACAGCGACCAGTTGCGTGCAGTCACGCCTGACGCCGCCGCCAAGGATCGCTTCGTGATTGTGGATGCCGTCGGCGTGACCGAAGCCGATCTGCACGACACGGTTCCGATGGAACGCCAGCGAACGAAGAGCTTCGACAAGCTGCTGACCGATGTCGGTATGGGTTCGACCGATCCCGACGTGGTGTCGTCAGTAGCGTCGCGACTCACCCGGCTGGACCGGCGCATGACCGCAGCAGACCGGACCGAGGTGGAGAACGTGGCAGGAGTCGCGCTGACAGACTTGGTGCGCGGCATGGTGAACGCGCTGGATGTTGACCGCCAGTACGAGGCAGCAGTAGCCCAGGCCGGCGGTGATCCCACACCCGATCAGGTCAAGGCCGCCGCTACGGCGATGATTCGCGAGGCGCTGCAGCCGCTTGCAGGCAATTCAGCGCTGCGGGAAAAGCTGGTCGAAGTCAGGCGCAGCTACGAGCAGGCGATCGACGAAGCCTCGAAAGATCAACTGATCATCAACGAATTCTCGAAGGACGCGGCCGACCGTGCCCGCGCCCAGGTCGAGTCGTGGAGGCAGTTCATCGACGACAACAAGGACGAGATCACCGCGCTGCAGGTGCTGTACAGCCAGCCGTACAGCGGGGGACTTAGCTACGACGACGTCAAGGAACTGGCGAACGCAATCAAGCGACCGCCGCATCGCTGGACCCCGGACGCGCTGTGGGATGCCTACGAGACGCTCGACAAATCCAAGGTGCGCGGTTCGGGCCACCGAGTCAGTACCGACTTGGTCAGCCTCGTCCGCTACACGCTCGGCGAAGCCGACATATTGGTGTCGTATCCGGACCTCGTCAGCGAGCGCTTCGAAGCCTGGCTGCTGCAGCAGTCCAACGCAGGCCGCTCATTCTCCCAAGAGCAAGCGGCGTACCTGGAGCTCATCAAGGACCGCATCGCCACCAACCTCGGCATCGCGCCTAGCGAATTGATGGCACCACCGTTCAGCACCCAAGGCGGCCTCGGCAAGGCCAAACAACTCTTCGGCGAGGAACTCGACGCCCTGCTCGACGAACTCACCGCCGCCCTCGCCGCATGAACGGGGGCTTACCACCGGGTTGGGCTTGGGCGAGATTCGGTGATATCGCTGACACCCAGCTCGGCAAGATGCTGTCAGCGAAGTCGAGGCAGGAACTCGCCCCGATGCCGTATCTGCGCAACCAAAACGTTCAGTGGCACCGCATCGACTTGTCTGACGTGGCGCACATGGACTTCACCGAGATTGAACGCGCCAAGTACCTGCTTCAGCCCGACGACCTGCTGATCTGCGAGGGAGGCGAAGTTGGACGGTGCGCGAGGTGGACGATGCCATCCGTCGAGATGTGCTTCCAAAAGGCTCTGCACCGAGTTCGGCCGAGAGCGGGTGTCGAAATCGGTTGGCTCGAGTACTTCATGCGTTGGGCAGCCGAAACTGGTCGATTTGGAGACCGTGTCCAAGGGAGCACCATCGCGCATCTTCCTCAGCGCGACCTGCGGGCACTGGAGGTCCCTATTCCACGGTCGGCAGAGCAGCGTCGCATCGTCGCTGCCATCGAAGAGCATTTCTCCCGCCTCGACGCCGCTGAGCGTGCCCTCGCAGACGCCGACCGTCACCTGCATACGATGTATCGCTCCGTTGCAGTCGACGCATTCGATAGGCCAGATTGGGATTGGACGACTCTGGGCGAGATTGCTGAGGTCAAGGGGGGCATCACCAAGGACTCGAAACGCGAGGCAGACCCCGAGTTCGGGGAGTTCCCGTATCTGCGGGTCGCGAACGTTCAGCGCGGCTATCTCGATCTGTCCGATGTCACAACGATCCGAGCAGATCGATCCAAGGCACAACTACTTGTGCTCCGCCCAGGCGACATCCTGTTCAACGAAGGCGGTGACCGCGACAAGCTCGGTCGCGGCTGGGTGTGGGAAGGGCAGATTGAAGACTGCATCCACCAGAACCATGTGTTCCGCGCACGCCTTCTCGACGGCTGCTTCGATCCCTATTTCGTGTCACTGCACGCGAACTCGTGGGGCCAGCGGTGGTTCGAGACTCACGGCAAACAGACGACCAATCTCGCTTCGCTGAACCTGACAACGTTGAAGTCGTTTCCTGTCCCGGCACCTACGCTCGAAGAACAGAGCGCCGTCGCGTCGCAGCTGCGTTCAGCACTCGACGGCATCCAGCACCAGCGGTTTGAACTTGATCGAGTAGCAGTTCGCGCCAGCCGCCTGCGCCGCTCGATTCTCGCAGAGGCATTCGCCGGCCGTCTAGTCCCACAGAATCCGCTCGATGACTCAGGATCAGGTCGCCTGGCGGGCGCATACACGTCAGCGGCCTAGCGACGCGGACCCTGGGCAGATCGCCTCCACACTGCACTGATGTTGAGCACATGGCCTTGGTGACGATCTTCGCAGTGCTCGACACTTCGCTATTGAGAGCCCATTCGAGCTTGCGAACTCAGGACCGATGGAGATCCGTCTCGATCGGAGCCCGGAGCAGCCAGGCGCAGATATCTTCAACCGGTGTCCTCGATCGATGACTTCAGGGAAGTGCGTCGCCGCGTGATGAGGCGTTGCGTTTATGCGCTCAACACCTTGGCGATGCGCGACGGCCGGCTGCCGCGAGACGGTGCATTCGACGCGGCCGCAGCGAACGGTCTGGCGGCAATCGTCGCCTACGACGAGAGTGGACAGGAATATGAAGACTCGGGGAACCGAGTCAGGTCGCCGTTGGCGCTTCTATCGGTCATGTGTTCCGGCGGGAGCATCACGGGTGGCACACCCAGTAGCTCGGTCTTGAGTGCCCTGGAAGAGGGGATCAAGAAAGCGCAGGAGTTCCGCCACGGGCGCGCCGAGGAGGATTGGGATGTGTTGCGCGAGAACCACGTCAATGCGCTAATCGCATTGGATGAGCATCCTGCACTTCAGGTCCTGGAACTGGTCGATGGAATGGACTTCGAGGATGCTGCTTCAACGGTCTTTGCCCAAGAGGCAATGGATCTGCTGCCTCTGAACCTCAAGGACCGTCTAATGGTGCCCGAACCTGCGGAATGCGACGCTTGCTGGCGCATGACCTTGATCGCGGATGGGTTCGATGCATTTGGCATCAACGTAGGCGAGGGCATCTGCATCGCATGCGGTACGGAGCGCACCTATGAAGACACCGTCCGCGATTACCTCAGCTGGAGATTCGGGGACCCGAGCTGAGTGAACGACGAGGTGGCTCCATTTCGTGGACATGGGCGGTGCAATGGCGCATTTCGGCGATGGCGGAGACTGAATCGGTGTACGCGTGAGTAGAGGGACAGCGTGACGGTGTCAGATGAGGCAGACGACAGCTTGATGGACCGCTCGGACGTCAAGGCGGAGATGCGAGCGCAGCAGGCACGGGCTTCAGCAGATCCGTACGAGCGTTGGGCGGGTGAACTGCTTTGGTCGATGCTCGGAGCGTCGCAATGGATCGTGCATGACGACGGCACTGCGGACGCGATGCATGACTTCGACTTGGAGTTTCGCGAGGGCTACCGATTCGCCGTGGAGGTGACCAGTGACACGGCGGGCAGATCGAGGGTGTTCTACTCCTTGAGGGATCGCGACTGCCCGATCAAGGCACCGACGCTCAAGTGGCACTGGGACGTGGGCGTTCGTTTGCCAGGACGCGACCCGCATGACGCGGCGGCGATTCACCAGCAGTCTGACGGGCTCAAGACGGGCCTGGAACCACTCCTCGCTCAGGCCGAGCAGGAAGGCATCGCCCGCGAGTTGAGGTCTGTGGATGTCCGATTTGGTACCCGGGAGGAACACCCGCTGGTTGGCGCGCTTCGATCTCTTGGCGTCAGCTACGCGTGGCGCGGTGAACTCGCACGCGATGCCACAATCTGGATCAACGAGGCACCCGCCGTCACGCCGTCAGACCCTGAAGCAATTGCCGACGCCATCGATGTGCATCTGCCGCAGAATCGAGCCAAGCTGATGGCAGCGAAGAGACACGGCGCCCGAGAAGCGCACTTGTTCCTTTGGCTGCCGGCTGGCACGGGAGTCAGCGAATCTGCGAATCTCGCATTGCGAAGCGGCGCGGACCGGTCCGAAGCGCCCCGCGAGATTGATCTGCAGGGTTTGGACAGCGTGTGGGTGGCGACGGACCTCTTCACAGCGCGCTCCATGGAGATTCACGGCTACGCGCAGCCGATATGGCAGTTCGATCGAGACGGCTGGCAACGGTGGGAGCGCAGGTGGTGGTACGAACAAGTACCTTCCATTAGTCCAATCGAAGCATGATTGGAAAGTCAAGGGGCGATACATCGCCGCAGAAGCGGAGGCAACTGTTCGAGCTCTTCAAGCGAGACCAGTTGTGAGAAGATGTCGAATGCGCTCCCTGGAACGCCCTCATTCTGCATCTGTCGAGATTGCCTCGATAACTCTACTATATCGACCTGCCGAACTTGATCCTCGAAAGCCACTGCTGCCGATATCGCTGTGAGTATTGCACGGCCTCATCCCACATCGACTGAGTTGAGTTAGGCGGGTGAGTGACCGTTTCCAAGTCTGCTTGCGGGTCATCAAGGCTAAGGATTAGAGAGGCATTTGTCGCCTCCAAACCCCGTTCTGTGATGACCCAGTCTTCGTTCATCAGTACGGTCAGCCTGCCTTGCAGAGCAACCTCGCTATCTGATGCCGCCATACGAGCTTGAAACATCACTCGAATACTCTCAAGCAACTGTCTGATGGCATACGCGAACGAGAATTCTGATGCAGATGGCATATTGATTCGCATCAGTTCCACCTCTAGTTGCTCTGCGATTTCATCCGCATGAATCTCAGGGTCCCAGAGCACGGTGCCATCTAATGCCGCGGGCACCGCTAGATGTTTATCTCCGACCTGCATCGGCACTCGCTCGGTCATCGGAAAAAAACTGAGCCACATCAGCGCGACATCATCTTGTCGTATTAGCGGAAAAAAAGAACAGTTCCGGAGCTTGAACTTCGCGACTCGTACGAACCCGGAAATAGCCGTGATTGAGCAATCCATAGTCGTGTGCTACCGCAAGCGCGTGTCCTATGGTCTCGATGGAGACGTTATCGTGGAGACCAGATAGCATTTGTTCCATCTGTTCAGCTCTCTCCGCGCGGCGAGATTCCTGCTGAGGATCGAGATCTTCTAAGCGAACGATTCGACGCCTCAAATCATCAGTGGCACTCTCCGCTGCTCTAGTAGCGGTTTCCTCCGTTGTTTCGCCTAAGCGGCGTATAAGTAGCGGCTCGATTACGATGCCAACGGCGAGCAATAGCGTCGCCGCTCCTAGAGCGACCAAGGCATTTGACCACGAGGACCGAGACCACGAATCTACGAGAAGACCGAGGCCCAGAAGGACCACGCTGACGAGTAGTGTCGACAGAAACCAAGACAGGCGGAGTCGTCGTTGTTTCATGAGTTCTCCTCTGCGCTCATTCGGCGTCGGTGATCACATCACTATTGTCGGTAGAGCCAGCAGCCTGCTTGTGATTCAATCATCGACGCTTCGGAGGACCTTGTTGTTCCTCATCGTCTGCCAGTTGCGCGACGGAGGCAGCGTTGAAGCGATCGAAGGCACATTCGTATCCAGGAGGTCCGTATGGCATCTCGCTGTGGTCGAAGCAACGCGGGTTGTGAAGTGCTCGGCTCGGCGTGGTCGATCTGTGTCTGCCAATGCTTCAGGGATCGGAGCGACCTCCGGTAGTCCATGTGTTGTCGGATGAGCGCGTCGGCGGCCGATGACGGCATCCCCAGCTGTGCCAGCAGCACGCGCCGCGCAATCCACTGGAGGCCGACTTCGGTGCCTCGGTACTGGTTGACCGTTTCTTGCCGGACGTAGTCGTTGCCGTGCGCAGTGTCATTGCGTGCGTCTCTCGCGTATTCCCTCAACTTCGGCCAGGCCCCCACGACGTCTGCGCCAATTGCCCCCGCTTCCTCCACCATCTCTTGCATCTGGGTTGCGAAGCTCTTGCGGTTGCTGTTGCTAAGAGCCTGCTCCAGCCATTCTCGGTGTTCGGTCGGGCAGGTGTCCAAGATGGCTTGGACACGCTGCCTGTACTCAGACCGTGGCATTTGCCGTGATGTGCGTACCGTTGGGTGCAGTTGTTCCACTGCCAGGACCGCGTCGAGGAATGAGGTTCCCCGACTTGTTTCGCTACCTGCGCTTTGCGAACCGAGAAGGTGGAGCAATGCCACTTGCCACTGGTCGTCATCCCGCTTGGACCAGTACCTGTCTAGCAACGTGTCGAGGCTGACACCGGCGTTATCCAGATCGCGCCGCGTCGCCAGCATGTCGTTGTGCCGAGCGATCATGCCGGTGTCCTGCAGATCGCCGCGTTCGTGCACGCCACGTTGTCCCGCCACGATCTCGATGCGGTCATGGGGACTGTCCGAGTGGCACAAGCGAGCAGCCATTCGAGTGATGCGGCTGGCCCTCATGCACATGAACTGGAGCAGTCGCTGGAGCGGTCTTGCCCACCGAGTTGCGATCTCGCCGACCGTTGTCTTCGTCTCGATCACGATGGTCGCTGTCGGCTGTAACTCCAGTTCCCACTCCGAATCAGGCAACCTGAAGCCCCATCGCAGCTCGACGTCGCAACTGGCCGCTGACACCGTGCGTGGCTGTAGTGACACCGTCACTTGCGCGCCGTCGCGCTGCAGATCGAAGTCCGCGAGGTCGGCGGCCCACGCAGCCAAGTCGTCGAATTCGAGTTCGATCAAGTCGACTTGGTCGCTCGGCAAGACCCAAGACTTGCCGGTTACCAGGCAGTCGGTCACCCAGAGTTGGCCCCCATCTCGCGAGTGCCGCGGCATCATGGGATGCCGCATCAGGAAACAGTCGAGCAGGCTGATGCGAGCCTGCTCTTGTGTCGCGCCCCAAACTGTTCTCCTCGGTGGATGCAAGCCTCGCTGAGCCGACATTGGCTCTCGAATGTCATCGCCGAGTAGCCCGTATGTCGATAGGTCCCATGGGCCGCCGCCGCCATCGTCGAGGTTGCCGGCAACGATCTGTTCTCGCGGCGGAACGTCCTGCTCCGACGAGTCCGCACCAGCCAACCACCACTCTCCTAGCAAGGTCTGCTCCACTGTTTCGGCTTCATCTGCCGTCCTTCCGTCGGAAGTCATCCAGCGGACGAGCTAATGAAGGGCACTCGCGCGGGGTCTGACTACAGCGTTTGTTCGGGCCAAGGTGGGTGCATCTCGTCCTGATCCATTGTGTTCGTCGGCCCTTGATGAGATTGAGCACTGGCCGCGATGGGGGCGGAGCCGCTCGAGCCGGGTTATTCGGCGCGGTGAATTTCGGCATCGGTGATCCAGCGCGCCAGCAGGCTGAGCGCGCTGAGGGTCTCGATGACAGCTTCCGGTTCCGGTTCGCGATCTGGTGGGTGATGCAGGTTGAGATTGCGGATGCGCCCGGCGCACCCCTTCGCGAAGTCCATTGCTCCGATGTGCAGGTTGCGCCATTCGTCCGTTGAAGTATCTGATGCCTGAGTGACGAAACGTAACCGAGGGTGACCCGCGTTCGGCTCGGCCGCAGAAAACGACTCCTGGGCCAGTTCAGCGAGGGTGCCCGTGGGGATGTCGAGCAGTTGTCGCCAGCGGACCTCGACGTTCTGCGCCGCCGCGAGGATCGCTTGCTTTCGGTGTCCGTCCTCGAAGAGCGGTTCGGCTGTCTCCGCAACCCATGGATGCAGATCTACGAGCCGCAAGCCGGTGACGCGATTTCGGTCCATGAACGCCGCCGAATGTAGCGATACTCGTGCCGCAGGCAGCAGTTCGCCGAACAGCTCCCGTTCACGTCGACGCCGCCTTGGCTCGATGTCCACGCTCCACGTCATCCGATGCCGGACCCATTCCATGTTCTCGTAGTGCTCGTTGTCCGTGCCCAAGACTGTCTGGATTGCGTACTGAACGCCGATGCACCACATCCACACGGATTCCGCTGTTCGCGTCGCCTTGGTCGGATACTCATCGACCAAGACCTGGAAGCGCCAGTGCACGAGATCGCACGCTAGGGGTGATCAGCACTCCTGCTGGGAGACCGGTCGCAGTACCGCCCTCAGCCGGCCTGCCGATCGGTCAACAGCCCTCGTGTTCGAAGCGGCAGGCGCGTCATCGCCGCATGCCGCGAACGTCTATGGCTGATCCTCCGTCAGTCCGGTCGGTGGCGGCAGGGGCTGGCCCTCGGCCGTGAGCATCTCGATTGCTTCGGCCACGACCGACCTGATGCCCGTTTCCGCGGCTTCGCGGTCAGGTTCCAACCAGCTCATGAGTGGGAAGGCATCGCACAGGCCGACCCATTCCTGATCCTCTTCGGACCACTCGGTCCAGAAGCGGTACACGTCTCGGAGGTCAAGTGTGGCCATTGTGGTGTCCCAGTTCGTCGATGGCTTGGAGCACTTGGCGGACTTGGTATGGCTTGGCGCTGGAGCCTCGCGGCTGCAAGACCAGCAGGCGCGAGGCCGACCACCGCACATCGTAGATGCGGTGGCTCCCGGTGATGCGTACGGGCTTGCCGAACAGCGCATCGCAGACGCCGGCGAGTTCAACCCAAGAGACATTCCGGGGGTTGCGGCGCATTCTTGCGATGCGCTTGTGGAGGCTGGCCATCGCCCGGATGTTCGTTCAGAAATCGGATGAATTTCAAGCTATTTCCATATCTTTAATGACGACAGCCTTGTGCGCGGCGGACAGCCACCGCCAGATTTGGGGCCACTCCGACGTAGCGTGAGCCGGTGGCTGCGCAGGACCCGAAGGCGTTGGTGCAGAAGCTGTGGGACTTCTGTGATGTGCTGCGTGACGACGGTTTGTCCTATGGCGACTATCTGGAGCAGCTCACGTATCTGCTGTTTCTGAAGATGGCCGATGAGCAGTTCGTGATGCTGGGCGGCGAGCGCATCGTTCCTGTGGAGCATGACTGGCAGTCGTTGCTGAGCCGCTCGGGCGCCGAGCTCGAAGCCCACTACAGCGAGTGCCTTTCGGCGTTGGGCACCGGCGAGGACATGCTCGGCGTGGTTTTCCACAAGGCCCGCAACCGCATTCAGACGCCGGCCAAGCTGGAGCAGCTCATCAAGGAGTTCATCGACCAGCACGAGTGGATGAGCTACGACGCCGATCTCAAGGGCGACGCGTACGAGGGCTTGATCGAGAAGACCGCCCAGGAAGGCGCGAGGGGAGCGGGCCAGTACTTCACGCCCCGGGCGCTCATCAACGCGATCGTCGAAGTGATGGCGCCCGAGCCCGGTCACCGCATCTGCGATCCCGCCTGCGGCACCGGCGGGTTCTTCCTGGGCGCGTACCGGTCGATCGTCGAGCGGTTCCCCCACCTGGAGCCCGATCAGGTTGAGCACCTGCGCTCGGGTGCGTTCACGGGTTGGGAGATCGCCGATTTGCCTGCCCGTTTGTGCGCGATGAACATGCTGCTGCACGGCATCGAGAGCCCCGAGTCCGACTCGCCGATCGTCGTGGACGACGCTCTGCGGGACGCTCCCGGCGAGCCGTTCGACATGGTGCTGACCAATCCGCCGTTCGGCCGGTCGTCATCGGACAGCTACGAGCGGGAGGACTTCTGGGCGACGACCCGCAACAAGCAGCTCAACTTCGTCCAGCACGTCGTGAGCCTGCTGCGCATCGGCGGGGACGCGGCCGTGGTGGTGCCCGACAACGTGCTCTTCGAGGCGGGCGCCGGCGAGACGATCCGCCGCCGGCTGCTGCACGACTGCGAGGTCCACACCCTGCTGCGGCTGCCCACGGGGATCTTCTATGCGCAGGGCGTGAAGGCCAACGTGCTGTTCTTCCGCCGCCGCGAGGGCGCCGAGGACCCGTGGACCCGCGAGCTGTGGGTGTACGACCTGCGCACCAACAAGCACTTCACGCTCAAGCAGAACCCGCTCACCAGAGCCGACCTCGACGACTTCGTCTCCTGCTACCGAGCCGACACCCGCCACAAGCGCACCGAGTCCGAGCGGTTCAAGCGCTACACCTACGACGAGCTAATCGCCCGCGACAAAGTTAGCCTCGACCTGTTCTGGCTGCGCGACGAGAGCCTCGAAGACGCCGACAACCTGCCCCCGCCAGATGTCCTCGCAGCCGAGATCGCCGAAGACCTCGAAGCCGCCCTCGCCGAGATCCAAGCCCTTGCCGAGAGCCTGGCAAGCACGGCCGAATCCGAGTGAGTTGCCGCGGCGAGCAAGCCGCGTGTCTTCCATCGGGTGGGCGTCGCCCTGTTGCTGACGACGGAACCCGCGTACTCTCGTCTGGAGTGCTTGTCACACCCCTTGTGCACTCTGGAGTTCGTGCACTTGCCGACGAGTCGTTGCGCTGAGCAACGCACAGGTCGACGATTTGTCCGACCGCCTATCTGCCGAAGGGAGGGGATCGTGAGCGACCGCACCGGAATCGAGTGGACCGAAGCGACATGGAACCCCACCACGGGCTGCGACCGGACATCGGTCGGTTGCGATAACTGCTACGCGCTGACGCTGGCGAAACGTCTCAAGGCGATGGGCAATCCGCGGTACGAGCGAGACGGCGATCCCAAGCTGAGCGGCCCAGGATTCGGTCTCACGCTGCACTACGACTTGCTCGATCGGCCCCGGCGCTGGCGCCGACCCCGCTTGATCTTCGTGAACTCGATGAGCGATCTCTTCCATCCAGAGGTGCCGCTGGATTTCATTCAGAAGGTGTTTGCCGTGATGGCCGACACCCCGCAGCACACGTATCAGGTGCTGACAAAGCGCTCGAAGCGGCTCGCGTCGGTGGCTGGCGATCTCGATTGGCCTCCGAACGTGTGGATGGGGGTCACAGTCGAGACGCCTCGCTACGCCTTCCGGATCGATCACTTGCGCTCGGTCGACGCCGCGGTTCGTTTCATCAGCGCCGAACCACTCTTGAAGGCGCTGCCAGATCTCGACTTGACCGACATCCACTGGCTCATCGCCGGCGGCGAGAGCGGTCCGCGTGCCCGGCGGATCGAAGAGGAGTGGGTGTTGGACCTCAGAGACCAGTGCGCTGCCGCCGATGTCGCGTTCTTCTTCAAGCAGTGGGGAGGCCGCACCCCCAAGGCCAAGGGCCGCGAACTCCTAGGGCGCTTCCACGACGAAATGCCTGTGGCGAGTCTTTCGAGGTCGCACCCTGTTGTCTCGCACAATTCGGAAGTGGCGTACGACATAGCCGTGAACGTCTCGGTTGCATAGGCCCGTGCGAGATGGTGAACGCCCCCGAAGCTGGGGCTTCTGGACCGAAGTCAAGCTGGATGCCTTGGCGCGCTACCTGCCGCAATTCACGACGGCCTCCCGGAGTGCACGTTCCACGCTGTACTTGGATCTCTTCGCAGGCAGCGTGAACAACGTTCGGCGAGATGACGAAGACCGTCACTTCTTTGGTTCAACGGTGCGCGCGCTGGAAACAGAACCGGGCTTTAGCACCCTGCGCTTCTTTGAGCTAGACCCCAACGCCGCTCACCTGAAGAAGCAGCTCCGCGAGCGATATCCCAACGACGACAGATTCAGAGTCATTCAGGGTGACTGCAACAAGACGATCGCAGGTTGTCTAGCGGGACTCCGCGACGATGGTCTCGACTGGGCTCCCACCTTCTGCTTCGTCGACCCCGACGGTCTCGACGTGAACTGGTCCACCCTGCAAGCGCTGGCTCAGTTCAAGAACTCACGTGCGCGTACCAAGGCCGAGATGCTGATTCTGCTGCCCCACACGTCAATCCCGCGACTGGCGGGCTGGGATAACGCTATGGGAGTCGACGACACTCTCTCGGTGAAGATCACCTCGCTGCTTGGCTCGGATTCTTGGCGGGCGATTGACGACCGACGCCAGAGCAACGACTTGGCGGCATCTGAGGCGAGACATCTCTACTTGTCACTCTTTCGCTTCAAGCTGGAGCGCGAGCTTGGATACCGGAAGACGCTCACCATCGAGATGGGCAATGAGCGCGGCAACCCGGTGTACGTGCTCGTGTTCGCGACAGACCATTCGGCGGGAGACAGAATCATGTCATCCGTTTTTCGGCAGGCTCGCGAGCAGTCCGCGGAGTATCGAGCGGAACTGCGAGAGCGGCGGCAACGAGAGAGGGACGAGCGAGCGGGATTGCAGTCGCTATTCGGTGCAGATGAACTGGCGGAAGAGGCCGCACCCGTCTACATGGAGACGACTGAATTGAGTGGCTCGGCTGAGCTGCCGGACTGGCTCTTGCATCGCATCGAGAGAGACTGAGCGGCGAGCCGTCGCTGGTCTAAATCGAGAACCAAGGGAGGCTGCGTGGCTGGCTCACTCGCGGGTCCGAGAGTTAGACCGACTCAAATCGGGCAAACCACTCGGCATCCACTGTGACATCCTCGATCTGACGGATGCGGGTCACGACGCCAAGTTCGTGTTCCTTGAGAAGATCGCAGAGATCCTCGCCGTTAATGAGCTGGACTGGCGAGGCGCCGTCCCTGCTCGCTTCGTCGCGAGCGCTTCGGGTGAAGGTGCCTGTGGTCACAAGGAGGCCCTTCTCGCCGCGGCCGGCCATGGCTCCACGGAAGTCTCGGACGGCACTTGGTGGGACGGAGCCGCTGTAGCGCTTGCACTGGAAGTAGATCGGGAACGACACCAGGGACAGCCGGTAGACGCCGACCCCGTCAAGGCCTCCGTCGCCGCTTCGTCCGAGTACTTCGACTTCTCGAAACCCGGCCTCACGCAGCAGCCGCTGGATCAGGCGCTCGAACCCAGCAGGCGACATGTCCAGCAGCCGCTGCAGCAGGGTCGCTTGCCATCCGGTGTCCGGATCGGAGGCCTCGGCGAGGTCCAGTTCATGATTGTCGTCGGCGTCAGCGTGCTCGTTGTGCCGTCGCGGTGCTGTGCGGGCCGCGAGCCCGGCTCGAACGGCCCGCAGCTGTGTGTCAATCTCGGATTGGCTCTCGATTCTCTGGCCAGCCTCTGTGATTGCCCAGACTCCGCGCCTGGAATTGTCGACAGCACCCATCTTCTTGAGATCACTCAGAGCCCAACTGATCCGATCATCCGCAATCAGGTCGCCACTGGCTTCGTAGCGAGCCTCGAGTTGCTCATCCGTGAGACCTTCGCGTTCTGCCACAGCAGAAATCACTTCACCTCGTCGCGCCGAGCCCCCGAGTTCCTTTAGCGCTTCGAGGGTAGGAAATATGAAGTCGATAGCGCGCGGCAGTTCCGATTGGCTCATGGCGTGAAGCTATCCCCGCCCGTGGACTTGGCCCTCAGGTTTCTCTGGAGACCGGCAGCGCGGCAGGCACGACGGCAAGGCGTTCGGCGACAGCGCTGGCGTTGGGGGTGGCGACCTCGCCAGTTGGCGAATCAGGGCTAGGTGCTAGCTGATGTGGATGACTCAGTCTGCGGTAGCGATACTGAACAGGACTCCTTGTTCAGCTTCGGAAGCGAGCGGAGAGGCATCGGGGGTCGTGTTGGCATCGCCATCATCGAGGAGACGCTCTAGGTCGTCAAGGTCCGAGATGGGCAGTGCGCCGCGCCGTTCCAGCGCTTCGTTGCCTGGTCCCTCGCCCGGTCCTCGCCAGACGGCGACCCGGCCGAACTTGTGGTCGAGTGCCTCGGTGGCGCCGGACCAGGTGCCGCCGTTGTCCTCATCGCTCGCGACGACGAGGGTGAGCGTCGATTGGGCATAGATGAGCTTGTTGCGACCCATGGCGTTGCCGGCACTGAAGCCGGCGTCGGGGTTGTAGGGCGTGCACATGAGCGCCAGTCCGCTGTGGATCGCAGCCCGGACATCGCTCTTGGCGAGTTTGCGAGACAGAGAATCCGCAAGCAGCCCGACGACTGCGCCCCCTGAGTCGAACGCCGAATTCATGGCGAGCTGATCTACCCCCCGGGCCCCGCCCGACACCAATGGAATGCTGTGCCGAGCAGCGCACTTGGCCGCTTCGACAGCGACCTCAGCCCCCGAAGGGCTCACGTCTCGGCTGCCCACGACCCCGAGCCCAGCGGTGTCCAACAGCTCGACCGACCCCGCTGCGTACAACAGCGGAGGGGCCTTGGGGCCGAGTCGTTGCGTCCAGTTGCTGGGATAGTGCTCGTCGAACGGAGTAAGCGTCTGCACACCGGAGTGTTCCAGCCGTTCGAGCTCGAAGGCGAGAGCCGTTGCCCGATCCACCAGAGCAGCCACGCGATCTGCAAGAGAGCTCGAGATTCCAGAGCCAACCGCCAGATCAGCGGCGGTCTTTCCCAGCAGGCTGCTAGGAGCAGCTTCGAGGAGCGCACTCAGTTTCCAATATTCCGAAGCCTTCAACGGCTGAACGACGCCGACGGACAACCGACTGACGAGGGCGAGCGTCGCGAGTGCGTCGTCGCCGCGTCTCACGAGATCGACCTCTCCGAAGCGTCGGCAAGCGCGAATGGGATGACAGGGCCTGATCCAGCTTCTCGCAGCATGTGGCCGACGGCCGTCAGTGTCCAGCGAGAGTCGACGACATCGTCGACGAGAAGCACAGGTCCAGCAGGTAGGGGGCCATCGACGCTGAAGGCTCCTGCAACGTTGCGGTACTGCTGGTGACTGTTCTGCATTGACTTCTGCGGTCGTGAGTCACGGATCTGACGTACAACATCCTGACACGGCAACTCCAATGCCCCGGCGAGGCGCTCGGCGAAGTCTGCAACCAGCTGCGGATGGCGGCGGGACGGCACAAACGTCACCCATGTCGGTTCGGGATCCGGCTGCCACCGCTCACGAATGAGTGCGACGGAGGCTTTCACCAGGCGATTCCGGAATCTTCCGTCTGACTGCTTGCCCTTGCGCACCATGCTGCCCCAGCCGCCGTCGCCCCATCTGGACAGCACCCTTCCTTCCTCCAGACGGGCCGCCGCCCGAATGGACGTGCGGTTCGGCCACTGCTTGCGCGGTTCAATGACCATGCTTGCGCTGCGCATGAACTCGACGGCCTTCTGGATCTCATCGGGCTCGAAGGCCTTCTCAAGCGTGACTCCGCTGCAGTTGTCGCACATGCCGCAAGACTCACTGACGGGGTCGTCGAGACAACTCCTGAGGAATCGCATACGGCATTGGTCCGTGTCGATGTACTCGTAGAGCTGTCGAAGCTCCGAGCGCCGAAGTGACGTCACAGCATCGACGCGGTCATGATCGAACGTCCACGTCTGCAGGGTCCGCCGCCATTCCCTTCCAATGCGCTCGATAACGCCGTCCACCTCCAAGTTCTTCAGGAGGTTCTCGAGCCGACTCGGCCTCACGTTGGTTTCCTGGAGCAGTTGGTTTGTCGTCATCAGTTCGTGATCACTCTCCAGGAGAGCGACCACCTGCTGAGCCTGAAACGGCTCTGGAAACGCCGAGGTGATGAAGTAGTCCTGAATGTCGGCGTCTTCGGCGCCGCGCAGCAGTATGCCCCACGACTCGCTCAACCCCCGTCCCGCACGACCGACCTGCTGGTAGTAGGCGATCGCGGAACCGGTCGACTGGTAATGGATGACAAACGACAGGTCAGGCTTGTCGAATCCCATGCCGAGAGCGGATGTCGCGACAACTGTCTTCACGGAATTGCTCAGCAGCGACTGCTCAATACCTGGTCGAGTCTGAGCATCGGTCGCACCGCTGTAGGCGACTGCCTCGATCCCCTGCGATATGAGCCAGCTCGCGACTCGTTCGGTGTCGCGCACTGTGGAGCAATAGACGATTCCAGTGCCCGGCAGCTCGTTCAACGTGGCTGCGAGCCAAGTCAGTCGTTCTGGCGGCGAGAGAATGGTGAGCGCGTGCAAACGGAGCCCTTCGCGACCGAGCGGGCCACGTACAGCCTCGAACTCCGATCCAAGCTGGGCCGTTACATCGGCGACGACTCGGTCATTGGCCGTCGCCGTGCAACACAGCACAGGAACCCCAGGCGGCAGCAAGTCCAGCACCCGGACCAGGCGGCGGTAGTCGGGTCGAAAGTCATGGCCCCAATCGGAGATGCAGTGGGCTTCGTCGATGACCAGCAGGCCGCAGCGGTTTCCGATGACCGGCAGCACATCGCTACGAAAGTCCTGATTCGCCAGCCGTTCCGGAGAGATCAGGACGATGTCAGCTGCGTCATCTTCGATTTGCTGAATCACTTCATCCCACTCAGCCCGATTCGAGCTGTTGATGGTGACCGCGTGTACGCCCATCCTTTCTGCTGCCTCGATCTGATTCCGCATGAGTGCGAGCAACGGTGAGACGAGGAGCGTCGGACCGAACCCTGCCGCTCGCAGCATCTTGGTCGCGATGAAGTAGACGGCACTCTTGCCCCAGCCGGTTCGCTGCACGAGCAGTACACGACCCCGGTCGTCAGCTAACTGCTGGATGACCTCAAGTTGGTCGTCTCGAAACGCAGCCTCCGAATCGCCCGTCAGCTTGCGGAGCAGCCGTCGGGCACTCTTGGAGGAGAACGAAGTGCTCACCGGATTCTGATTGGCTCTTGCTGTTGGCATGAAGCGCGCACGGCGTGGAAGGTATCGAACCCGTGTGACACGACTCCAATGGGATTCCGATCCTCCGATGCCAGGTCATGGTCCGCCACCGTCGTACTGCTGCGCTTGGGGCCGAGTGCGGCGACCGTGATAGCGAAGCGCTGATACGTTGCCGCCCGTATGTCTCATGAAAGCAATGCACTTCCGTCCATGGGAGAGCGGTACACCCGGCCTGACTGGGTGCGACGCATCAACCTCATGGGCGACTCGATCGGGGGGCGTCCCGGGGACCTGGTGCCCATCGACACCGGTGAGCTGCTGAAGCTGGCCACCGCAGCCGTCGGCGGCATGCCGGCCGGCGACTTGGGCGATCCGGGCTGGCAGGATCGCTTCGAGTCCCTGTCGGCCGAGCTGGACGCCTCGTCCATGCACCTGCTGGGCCGGCTGATGACCAAGCAGGAGCTGCTGCGCTCGCTGCGCACGCGGTTGCTGCTCACCGCCGCCATCGACGCGACGCCGCAGATCACAGCGGCGCCGGTGGCCTCACCGGTGATGATCGCCGGCCCGGCCCGCTCGGGCACCTCGATTTTGTTCGAGCTGCTGGGGCTGCACCCCGACCTGCGGGCCCCGCTCGGCGCCGAGGCGCTCCACCCGGTGCCGCTGCCCGAGGGGGGGCTTGCGGATCGGATGGAGATGGGGCAGTGCGAGCAGGAGTTCTGGGCCGACATCCAGCCCGAGTTCCTGGCTATGCACGAGTTCCGGGCCGACCTGCCCGTCGAGTGCATCACCCTGACCACCGGCAGTTTCGCCGGGTTCCACTGGAGCATGATCGCCCCGCTGACTGAGTGGATTCCTGACCTGGACGTGAACTACAGCTACGAGCGGCAGATCCTCCAGGTGCTCCAGCACGGCGGGGGTCCCACGCAATGGGTGCTCAAGACGCCCGGTCACCTGTTCGTGCTGCCGCAGCTGTTCGCCGCATTCGGCGACGCCTGGGTGATCCAGACCCACCGCGACCCGGCCCGCACGATGGCCTCCACGGCCAACATCACGGCCATGGTCCACTGGATGCGCTTCAGCGACGTCGACGCCGTCGGGAATGCGCACTTCGTGCACGATGCCTTCGCGTTCGCCCTCAACGACTCGGTGAATCTGCGAGCAACCGGCGTGGTGCCGGACGAGCAATTCGTGGACGTCAACTACGTGCAGCTCGTGACCGACCCGGTGGCCACGCTGGGTGCGGCCCTCGAGCAGATGGGCCTGTCGATGACCGATGCCTACGCCACCGCCGTGCGGGACTACTTGGATCACAAGCCCAAGGGCAAATACGGAGTGCACCGCTACCAGCCCGAGGACTGGGGCTTCACCGCCGAGGGCATCCGCGACGCCACGGCCCAGTACATCGAGCGTTTCGACCTGCCCCCAGAGGGCTGAGCCGGCCACGATCATGGACCCGCTTCCCGAGACCGAGTCCCGCCGGGCCCTCGCCGAGCTGCTCGAGGTGCTGCGTGACGTCGACGAGCGCTGGGTGTCGCCCCAGTGGAACCTGTACACCGCCGCCGACGCCGTCGAGGCGCACCGGGCGCTTATGCACTACCTGCAGTGGGGGCTGGTGGGGCTGTTCGAGCGTGACCCGTCTGCCCCCCGCTTCGAACGCTTGGTGACGCCGAACCGCAAGCTGCTCGGCGACAACCCCGACACGGTCTACTTCGAGGCCCCGGTCTCGGCTGACTACGCCTACCGGGTGCGGGGGGAGACCAAGGACGCCGACTACCTGTCGATCACCGTGGAGTCGAGCGCCGGCTGGGGGTCGATGGACAACCAGGTGCTCGGCGTGCTCAATGACACGACGCTCGAGACCGATGCCGACGGCCGCTTCGAGATCGTCATCGGCGGCGAGCCCCAAGAGGGGAATTGGCTGGCGCCGCCGCCCGACGAAGGGCAGATCATCAGCCGCCACTACTTCGAGGACGCCACGCACGCGGGCACCGACCCGGATCGGTGGCCGGCCATGCAGATCGAGGTCATTGGCGGCACGCCCCCGGCGCGGCCGTCCGATACCGCCGTGAGCGCAGGCATCCGGCGAATCGCCGCCTTCATTCGCGAGCTCACGGTGGACCGTGTGCCGATGGCCCAGGGCGAACCCCGGTCGTGGGTGTCACTGGTGCCGAACGAGTTCCCGCCACCCGGCCTGCCCGGCGACCTCGGCCTGTCCGCCACCGACGCCGCCTATGCCTTGGCACCGTTCGTGGTCGGACCCGACGAGGCTTTGGTGATCCGCGGCCGCTGGCCCGACTGCCGCTACGCCAACGTCAGCCTGTGGAACCGCCACCTGCAGTCGCTCGACTACGCGAACCGCTCCATCTCGCTCAACCGTGCCCAGATGGTCGCCGATGCCGACGGACGTTTCACTGCCGTGATCTCCCACATTGACCCGGGCGTTCCCAACTGGCTCGACACCGAAGGTCGCCCCTTCGGCATAGCGTTCTGGCGCTTCATGCTGCCTGAAGGCGACATCGAAACCCCCCAAGGCGAGCTCGTCCCCCTCGCCGATCTGCCTGATCGGCTCTGACCCGCTCGGACAACAGCGGGCGTCAGTCGGCGAAGGTGTCGACGAGGTGCTGGTTGCGGTCGACGTAGCGCGCCAAGCGCTCCGCGCCGTCGGGGGCGGCAAGGACGATCCGCTCGACGCCGAGTTCGCGGTACAGCTCCAGCTTCTCTGCGTCGGGGCTCGCGTAGCAGTACATGGAGATCGGGATGCCGTCGGGATCGCGGCCCGCTGACTCCGCAGCGGTCCGGAATCGCTCCATGCCGACCCTGACATCCCTGAAGCCCACATCGAGCGGGCACCAGCCGTCCGCGTACTCGGCGACGTGACGCATCCCGATCCGGCCCCGGCAGCCCACCAGCACCGGGGGGCCGGGCCGCTGCGTCGGCTTCGGATACACCCACGAAGGCGCGAAGTTCACGAACTCGCCTGAGTAGGAGGCTTCGTGCTCGGTCCACAGCAGCCGCAGTGCGGCAACGGTCTCCCGCATGGCGTTGTAGCGCTGCGCCCACGGCACGTTCGACACGTTGGCCAGTTCCTCGCGGTTCCAGCCCACGCCCACACCGAAGAGCAGGCGACCGTCGGATACCTCGTCCAGCGTCGCGACGCTCTTGGCCAAGTCCAAGATCTCGTGCTCGAGCACGAGGCACACGCCCATCGCCAGCTTGATCTTCGACGTTGCCGCCGCGGCCGTCGCCAGCGAGACGAACGGATCGCGCATGTGCCAGTAGAGCTGCGGCAGATCGCCCCCGTCGGGGTGAACCGTCTGGCGGCTTGCGGGGATGTGGCTGTGCTCGCCCACCCACAGCGAGTCATAGCCACGCTGCTCGGCCTCGACTGCCATGTCGGCAGTCGCAGGGCCGTAGTCGCTGTTCGTCGGTGCCAGCCCGATCTTCATGCCGGCGAACTCACTCGGCGCGCTGGGTGCCGACCTTCAGCTCCCGGAACGGGCTGGTGGTGTCGATGCCGGGCTCCTTGGGCAGCCCCAGCACACGCTCGCCGACGATGTTGCGCATCACCTCGTCTGAGCCGCCGGCGATGCGCATTGCCGGGAAGCCCAGCACGTAGCCGGCCCACGAGAACGTGCCCCACTCGCCGGAGTCGACCACCAGCTTCGGGCCGATGGTGTCGGCCACGAACTCACAAGTGGCGTTCATCTGGCGGATAAGTCCCATCTTCGACAGCGACATCTCGGGACCTGGGGTCTTGCCGGCGCGCAGCGCATCCATCGTGCGCTGGTTCGACCAGCCCAGCACCTTGCCGTGGGTGTAGATCTCAGCGAGCTTCTGGCGGGCCAGGGCGTCGTCGGCCATCCCGTAGTGGGCGGCCATGGCCGACAGCTTGGTGAAGCTGCCCCCACCAGTGCCGCCGCCCGAGCCGCCGCCGATGGCCGCCCGCTCGTTCATCAGCGTGGTCAACGCCACGCCCCAGCCCTGGTTCACCTCGCCGAGGCGGTGCGAGTCGGGCACGCGCACGTCGGTGAAGTACACCTCGTTGAAGTTGGCCCCGCCGGTCATCTGCCGCAATGGCCGCACCTCCACCCCAGGAGCCTTCATGTCCACGAGGAACCCAGTCAGGCCTTGGTGCTTGGGCAGGTCGAAGTCGGACCGGGCGATCACCTCGCCGATATCGGAATAGTGCGCGCCCGACGTCCACACCTTCTGGCCGTTGAGGATCCACTCCTCGCCGTCGCGTTCGGCCCGCATCTGCAGGCTGGCCAAGTCTGACCCAGCGCCTGGCTCGGAGAACAGCTGGCAGCCCACGATGTCGGCCCGGTACATCTGGGGCAGCACCTCGGCGGACACCTCAGGCTCGGCGTGGGCCAGGATCGTCGGCGCCACCATGCCCAGGCCGATGCCGAAGAAGCCGCCGTCGGGTGTGTCGAACTGGCTCTCGAGCTGGCCCCAGACGCGCTCGAACTTGCGGGGCATGCCGCCGCCGCCCAGCTCGGCCGGCCCGCTGATCCAGCCGAAGCCGGCGTCGTACTTGGCGGCACGCCACTCCTTCGACGCCTCCAGCTCGGCGCGCTCGCGCTCGCGGTCGATCTCCTCGAAGAGTGCCGCGTTGTCGGGCCCCTCGCCCCAGACGAACTCTCGCCGCTCGGCTTTGCGCTTGGCGTTGGCCTCCAAGAAATCCAGCGCCTCAGCAGCAAACTGCTCCTCGGTGATCTCAGCGGTGTCGGCAGCGGCCATGTCGGGCTCCTGTTTCGTGCAAGAAGGGCGGAATATCCGGGATACGAGCAGCCCCAAGCTAGCGACATATGTCGCTACGCTCATCGGCCATGGGTCAGCCCGTTCGAGTAGCAGAACGACCGTCGTCGGTCCGTGTGGGCACGGTGCAGTTCGAGACCAACCGTCCGCTGACCGGGGCGGGCCACCGCTACTACAACAGTGCCGAAGATGCCGCCAGTGCCGAGGACCCGGCCGACCTGCTGGCGTGGCGTCTGTTCCAGCGGGGCGGCGTCGATCACATTCACGTGTACGGCAATGTGGCCACCATCGACCTCTCCCGGGGCCACACCTCCGACGGCATCGCCGAGCTCATTGAAGAGCTCTTCGCCCACTACCGCTAGCTTGCTGCCGATAGCGACAAGCACAGTCGCTAGCTCGCTAGCGGTAGCGACAGGCACCGTCGCGAGCTCGCCCGCGTGAGCGATTGGCACGGCGCTGGCTACTGTGGCTCTATGACCGAAGACGAGTTCCGTTCCGAGCTGGCAGCGCAGGGCTATGGCGAACCGCGCGACGCCGAGTTCGAGCCTCACGCCGATGGCGAGCTTCACAGCCACGAGTTCTCCGCCATGGCGATGGTGACCAGAGGCGAGTTCCGGCTGGGACTGGAGGACGAGACCCGGGTCATGGGAGTGGGGGACTGGTGCGAGGTTTCCGCCGGCACGCTGCATAGCGAGATGGCGGGTCCAGTCGGCGCGACCCTGCTGGTCGGCACGAAGTAGCCGGCCCAACCCCTGTCCAGAGGCTGCAGGGGAAGCACACGCACGGGCAGCGGCTGATAAACAACCGTTCGTGAAGACGATTGTTCGTCTAGTCTGTCGCGATGGCAGTGCAGCTGCGTCGTGCCGTCGGCGCATTGGACCCAGCCGGCCCTCGTGGGGTCGGCGCATTGGACATAGCGCATGCTGCGGACATCGGGCACAGCAAGCGGCTGCTGCCCGTCGCTGACGAGTTGGCATCGCTGCTGACCCAGCCGGGGCTTGTTCCCGGAACGGTGCTGGCTGCCCACGGCCCAGGAGCGCTGACTCTGGCAACGGCCCTTGCGGCGGAGGTCTCGCGTACGGGCGGGTGGGTGACCGCGGTGG